>JAYVJI010000601.1:0-9071 GCA_043769435.1 Verrucomicrobiota bacterium | reverse complement strand
CGTTTGGGAGTGTTTGGCCCGCGGCGGTCTGGGCGGGTCGGAATACTGCAGGCAGGATGCCCGCAGGCCAGCACCGGCGGGACGCCCGTGTTCCGACGGCCACGCCCCATTCCCCGCCTTCCACCAGTGCGGCGGCCAGCACCAGTCCCCGCTGATGGCACGCACCCAGCGGATTTCAGAGGCGTCGCGCACGAGGCCGACATCAAGGAGATGCCGCGTGAGGCGCTCCCGGCGGTCGGGTTTGTAGGGGAGGTTGATGATGAAAATTGGAAGCATTTTTTCTGGTAAGCGAATGGACGACCCTCTAATGCTCTACTAGGAGTAAGCGTTTGAGATCGTCGCTAAGCCGGTAGCATAATGGATCATCCCCAGTCATCGATTCTTCCCGAGCCCCAAGATCATCACCCAAATAAACCAAGCCATGGTCGAGAAATATAGCGATTTCATGGCTAGCATTCTGAGTTGAATCCGTGTAAACGTTTACCCATATGTCGCTCCGTGCATCCTGCACATTGTGCCTCCGTCCCCTGAGCTTAGAAAGTGCTGCGCAAATTACTTCAAAATGCTCAGGTTTGACTTCAATGTCCTTGCGTTGGTTGTCGTATCTATCAGTTATTGTCATCTTTTTGATCTCATTGCTCTTAAAGGGCAGATTTAGCAATTCGCCTCCATACCTCCAGTAGTAAACTATTGCTGTTATAAATAAGACAAAAATTGCTGGCATGAAAAGTCCCATTTGCTTTCTTTTTGTTTTCATAAAATGCTTACGGATTAAACTCCGTTGGGGCCAATACATGCCCGGCAAAATAACCCCAAGAGTACCAAAAATTACGCCTCCGAACAAATGCGCCAAGATATATTTTTTTATCATCCGGCTTTATGGGGACGTCCTGCGCAGGGTCACTGGAAAAATATGTATAACCTTTCTGTCCAATGGTCGTTACATTCTGTGCCTTCGCGAATTCGCCCGCCAGAGTCATTCCGGCACCAGCGATCCCACTTCTGCATGAGAATAAAGTCATCGTTGCTTTGTCTTTCCATGGTAACTTGGCAAAGCCCTTAATATCTGCGATTGAAATATCCGACTTAGAGAGATTTATTTCGGGTTCATCTGTTTTACTGTTAAAACCGGAGTGACCGAACCAGGCACCCTTGGCAATCTTGCCACTTCCGTGGCATTTCTTTTCTAACGCATCGGATGATGCGAGAATTTCATTCCAGGCTTTGATGAAGTCCTCTCGTGTTGTAACGCCCTTCGCTAAGTATTCGTCACAACCGGTCTTTTTACCGAATTGTTTCTCCCTCCCCCGAAACCACCGTTGCTGGTCGAGCCATGTATTAGCGGCTTTCTCGAAGGATTTGGGGGGATCTGACACGGGGTTGAGGAAATAAATGGCAAAGTAAATCTCCAAACCCAACAAATCGTTAAACACCAACGGCGAATTGAGTGCGAATAAATATATGTTTGGCCCCGCGAATTCCTGTAGTGGATCTCTCCCCGGCCACCCTCCCAGCACGGGCAGTAGAAGCCTGTAACCGTAGTTTGCCCATCCCGTTTCTTTGTCTTTGAATTGCCCGTGGAAACTGAAGTTCCAGTCTGAGAGTTCGCTGGTGGCGCGTTCAGCCCAATTACCAGCGAGCAGCCGGCACTGGCCGAAGGCGCTGAAGGACTGGCGTTCGAGGATGGTGCCATCGCGGGCGAGGATGGCGGTGGGGTTGATCCAGTCGTAGGTGACGTAGAGGAGGGAGGTGTCGGCGGTGGCAGAGTTGGAAGTTAAGAGTTCAGAAGTGGAAGTTGAAGAGTCTCCGGAGGGAGGAGCGGCGTCGCGGAGGATGAGGTCGTTGCGGTGGCGGAGGCCGTAGAGGTATTGGAAGTCTGGGGTGGTAGCGGTGCCGGAGCGTTCCTCAATCAGGCGCCATGCGGCGTCCCAGTATTCATGGTGGGCGGGGGTGACGGTGGTCATGTTCCCGGTGGGGTAGTGGGCGAGCAGCGACGGGGAACCTTCGATGGTGGAGATTTGGTTTGCGGTGTTGTGGGTGCGGTCTTGATCGAGGCTGGCGGTGAGTTTGTAGTGGTTCCAGTTGCCGAGGGGATCGTAGGTGAAGTGTTGATGCCGCAGCCGCCTTTCGGCTGCGGCACTCCTGCGGGGCCGCGCTGTCGCGCGGTCTGTCTCACCTCCCGCCAGTCGGTTCGGCTCAATGCGCGCGGGGCTGGCGATGGCGTCATGGCCGGCGTTGAGGTGGCCGCGTTTCCGGCCCTGGACCTGGTGGAGGCCGTCGTAGCCGTAGAGTTCGTCTTCGGTATTGGTTTTGAGGGCGTTGACGCGCCAGAGGCGGTTGTCGGCTTTGTCGTAGCCGAAGATGAGCTTTTCCACCCATGCGGCGGGGTCGCTGATGCGGTGCCAGCGACTTGTTCTAGGCGGCCCAAGCGGATTGCTGCGGTCGCGCCTTGGCGCGTTTGGGGCCGTCTGGTTCGCGGCAGTCTGGTGGCCTCGGCAACCTGCAGGCAGGATGCCCGCAGGCCAGCACCGGGGGGCCGCCCCCGAGTTCGGTGTGCTCCAACCTCCGGGCACACCGGTCATGCGGGAGGTATCCACATCATCAATCCGCCGGACGACCGCCCCGGTCACGTCGTCATACTGGAAGTGGTTGAAGTGGTTGATGAACCCGCGGGGACTCTTGGCCCGTGTGACGCGCCCCCGGTCATCGTAAATGGTGAGCAGGGTGTGGGCCGTGTTGCTGCCATTCTGTGCTGTGGGCACAGCGGGCAGGAGGGTGACTTTTTCGCGGACTTGAAAGCTCATGGGATGGGGCGGATGGGGCGGTGAAGAGTTTTACATGGAGACGGAAGACTGGGACACAAAACGATGGAAGACGTTCGAACAGGAGGGAGGGAATTTCAGTGCATGCGTAGTGAACGTGGCAGAGAGCGAGGCGGCTGCCAAGTTATTTGTTTGATAGCATCTGGAGTTTTTAGAAAGGCATAGGGGAAGGGCGAGCGAAACCGCGCCAGGTGCCACGAGGGCGGCCCGGCTGGTTCCTAACTTAACTTAAATCCCCCCTCAGGTTAGTGTTAGGCGTTGCCGGGAAATACGAAGAACGCAAACGCCCCAGCATCACTCTGGCGCTACGGGAGCTGCAACGATGCGGAATCCCGTCGTGACGTCTGCTTCCTGGGCCGGAGCCACAGCTCTGCGGAACTGGGTCCAGAACTGTTCCCGGTTTTTGGTCACAGGTGTGGCCCATGAAGCGCCGCGGGTCACGGCGTATTTCGCGAGGGCGGCTTTTCCGCCATAGTCATCGGAGACGAACTCCCAGACGTTGCCGGACATGTCAAAGAGGTCGTATTTTGCCTGTATACAGCTGCCGACGGGCGACGTGAAGGCAACGCCATCATCGTAGCCCAGTTCTTTGAGTTCGTTGATCTGTAGCGGCTTCAGGTCCCCTAGGGCTTTGTTCTTCAGCGCCGTGAGGTCGCCCAGATTCGCTGCAGCTGGATGGCCGGGCCCGGCCTTCTCCGGCGGGTAGTCCGTCGTGAAACCATAGCTGGTATTCCATGGGTAAATGTTTCCCCAGTTGTTATGCCGCTCGGCCGGGGTCACCAGTTGAGGGCTGTCCGGGCGGTCAGCGGCGATGCTCCATTCTGCATCTGTGGGGAGTCGGTAGAGCATGCTGGCGGGCAGCCATTTTTCCCGGCGGTCCTTTTCTGTCAGCCACTGGCAAAAGGCCACCGCATCTGCGCGGGTGACCAGCGTGACTGGGTGGTCCGGTTGCTGCTCCATGTCGCTTTTACCATCCTTGTCAGTATCCAGCATGGGGACGGGGCGGTTGTTGGCGGCGCAGAAAGCGGCGTAGTCCTGGATGCGGGTTTCCCAGCGGCTGAACAAGACGTCTTTCAGCGGCTCCACGGGGACAAAGCTCATACCGAGGCTATTTTTCCATGGCTGTCCGGGCACCGGCAGACGGCTTTTCCGCAGCGGCGCTTTTAATGACAGGGTCGCGCCTGACTTCACCTCTCCGGTAACGGGTGTGTCCTCATAGCCATTCAGTCGCAGAGTCAGGGCCATGGGGCCGGTGCGCAAATTAAAGATGGTAAACGGTGTCACCCCCAGCCGTTGAGCGCCCTGCATGATGTCCGCGCCGGACGGTTCGCTTTCTATGAACACCTCGCCGGATTTTTCCACCACCAAGCGGAAGCACATCAGGTCGGGGCGCGGCTCACGGTCGGCATCTGGATCTGTCTGGGTCTGGTAACGCAACGGACGGTAGCTGTGGTTTTCGCTGATGAAGCCCAGCTTCGCGTCCTCCGTGGCTAGGAGATCACAGAACCGGATCGCCTCGTCCATCGTGGAGCGCACCATGGGAATTTTCACGCCATCCACCACTTCCGTATGGACGTCGCCGTACATGGAGTCTGATAGTATGCTGCGGAATTGCTGGTAGCTCACGGGCTGCCGGGACAGGTGTTCCAACTGCTGCGGGATGAAGCTCATGCCTAGGCTGTTGACCCAGGGTACATTGACCACTGGCGGATCGTAAAAGCTCAGAGTGACCGGTTCCAAGTCAGAGCTGTCACCGGCGATCCTAACTGTACGCGAGCGGTAGCGGTGCTTCAAAAGCGTGACTTCGACAGCTCCGGGAGGCACCTTGGCTAGGGTCACCGGGCTGATGCCTGCCCGCCGGCCATTGAGCAGCACATCCGCGCCGGGAGGAGAAGTGACCACGCTGATGGTCCTGCTGATGGCCACGGAGCCGCCGCCGCCAAACCGACCCGCAGGCCATGGCATGGCCCCGTCATGCCGCCATGTCAGGAAAGTAAAGGCCGCTGCCGCCGTGGTCAGCGGCAGCGTGAGCAACCGGCCTGCCCAGCGGCGACGGCGGAACTGCAACTGCCAGACGCCGCGCAGGGCATCCGCCATCAGGGCTGCGCTGGCGTAGCGGCGCCGCGCGGCGGGAGCGCAGGCTTTACAGACCACATCATTCAACCCGCGCCACATCGGGTCACCCCTTTCCTCACCCAGATCTGAGGGCAGTTCGGGGAACTGCATCCGGTCATTTCCGGTGCTCATTTCGTAGAGTACCATTCCGAGGCTGAAGATATCCGCTGCGGTGCTCCCGGGGCCTTCCGGCGGGACAAATCCTTCAGTGCCGACAAAGGTGTTTTGACCTGCGTTCGCCACCAGACCGATGTCTGCCAGCTTCGGTTTCCCGTTGACGTAAATAATGTTAGAGGGCTTGATGTCCCGGTGCGTGAGACCCTGCTGGTGCAGATGCGCCAGAGCATCCGCTAGGGTGATGCCGTGCTGGATGCACTCCATGGTGGTCAGCCGGTGATGCTGGGTGCGGTCGGTCCCCATGGTGCGCGCTTCATAGTCTGCGGGATCAATGTCCGCGCCATGCTCACGGTCATCCCCCAGCTCCATGACGTAGTAGTAAAAGCCGTCCGCATCATTTCGCCCGACATGCAGCACCTGCACCAGCCCGGGATGATTTCTCGACACCGGCTCGAACTTACTGATCCCGTCGAACTCCCTTACAAATGTGCGTTCCAGCTCAAAATCTTCACGCCTCACCACCTTCACGGCCCGCAGACTTCCGGTCACGCTGCGGGCCAGCCAGACCTCCCCGTAACTGCCACGCCCGATACAGCGCATCACCTCATGATCCGGTATGACCGGTGCCGCGGTGCGCAGCTTGAGTTCGTTAGTAGAGGTGTTTTTCAAGTTCAGCGATCTCTTTCTTGATGAGGCCACCCACGCGGTGCTTGGCCAGATAAACCTGCGCCATGCTGACCCCCAGCGTATCCATGGTTTGCTTCACTCCCCAGCTTTTCAGTACGTAGGCGTCATAGATCTGGAACTGCCGCGGCGAGACCCGCTGCTTCACGGCAGCGATGGCCCGGTCGGCCACGCTTTGCCGCCACTCGAGATCCCAGATGCGGTCCAGCTTGTCCGCCTTGGGGTCCGCCACCCGGTCTAGGGTGGACGTCTTCCGGTCATCATCTTCAAAATGATGCATCGCGGTATCCTTGGAGCGCTTTCGAAACTGGTCACCTATGCGCCAGCGCGTCATATTCATGAGCCATACCTTAAATGATCCCGCCTTTGGATCATAACGGTGCTCCCGGCTTTGCTTCGCTATAGCGAGGGTGGTCTCCTGCACTACATCCATGGCCTCCTCCGGGCGCAGACCGCTCTTGATTCCGACGCCGTAGATCAGCCTCCAGTAGGTCCGGTAAAACTCGTCCCATGATTTCTGGTCCTCCCAGTTATGCAGCCGCTCGATCAGGCTCTTCCGGGTGCGTTCGCGCAGTTCCTCCTCCAGTTTCACAACTGGAGCGGCAGGCTCGGTTATTGGAACATCCGTTACCGGTTTTGCTTTGCGGGAAGGCATGGACCACATGTGTCACCTCGCCGCCAGGATGTCCAAAGCGAATTCAGGCCTGCCAGCCGATTTCAAAAAGGAGGAATAGAGGAAGTATTTTCCTGCTGGAATCCCCCGTTGAGTAGCAGGAATGGTGCATGGGATGCATGGGATGGTGCCACTCCTTCCTTCAGACCTCATGGCTCTGAGGGGTGAGGGAAAACCGGGGGGGGAGAAAATCTGGTGCTTCCTGAGGTGCGGGTGGAAACTGTTTGGACAAGCGTGGTATCGTGGTTTACCCCACGCCATGCGTCCAGTTGCTGCCTTACTCTTTCTCTTGACTCGCTCCGGTTTCCTTTTTGCCCAGGATGCCTCGCTCGTTCGCGAATCGCCGCCGCGTTCACCGCAGGAGGAACTGCATTCCTTTAAGCTCCCGCCGGGGTTTTCTGCGCAACTCATCGCCAGTGAACCGGTTATTAATAAACCCATGAATCTGGCCTTTGATGACAAGGGCCGGCTGTGGTGTACGTCCTCTGCGGAATACCCGTGGGCCATCAAACCGGACAAATGGAAGTCTCCAGATGGTGCGTTGGAATCATCGAAGGATAAGATCATCATCTTCTCCGACAGTGATGGCGATGGGGTGGTGGACAAGCCGTCTATCTTTGCTGACAATCTCAACATCCCCATCGGCGTGCTGCCCTGCGGAAATGGCTGCATAGCGTGGAGCATCCCTAACATCTGGCGGCTGGAAGATACGGACGGCGATGGGAGATGTGATAAGCGCACGGTGCTCTTCGGTCCGCTGGGATGGGAAATGGACACGCACGGTATGATCTCTAGCCTGATCATGGGAGCGGACGGATGGGTATATGCGACGCACGGGTTCAATAATACGTCGCACATAAAAGTGCTGGCTGAGAATAATCCTGCGGCGGCCAATCGCCCGGCGTTGCCAACGCCCAGTGCACAAAATACCGGGGTGCCGCGCAGTGAGCTGGACTGGGGATACTCTCTGGATCTCCACAGCGGGAATGTCTTCCGCTTCAAGCCCGACGGATCGGCGGTGGAGCCCTACTGCTGGGGCCAGGTGAATCCCTTCGGCATGTGTCAGGACAGTTATGGCAGTTTCTACACCGCTGACTGTCATAGTAATCCTATCAGCCAGCTGATCCCGGGGGCGTTTCTGCCGAGCTTTGGCAAGCCGCATGACGGCATGGGCTTCGCGCCCGTGATGTGCGAGCACGCACACGGCTCCACCGGTCTCTGCGGCGTGGTCTACCTGGACGGCGACATCTGGGGGCCGGAGTGGAATGACCATATGTTCGTCGGCAACTGCGTCACCAGCCGTATCAATCGCGATAAGATCACCTTCACTGGCGTGACGCCGAAGGCGAATGAGCAACCGGACTTCATGACCACGGATGACGGTTGGTTCCGCCCGGTGAATCTCCAGCTGGGGCCGGATGGCGCCCTCTACATCGCCGATTTTTATAACAAGATCATCGGCCACTACGAAGTGCCGCTGACCCATCCGGGGCGTGACCGCGAGCGGGGGAGGATCTGGCGGGTGGTGAAGGAGGGGGCGAAGCGGGAGAAGGCTAGGTCCCCTGAACAAAGGGAGATTGAGTTGGTGAGCTTTGGGGTCTCTGGCAGCGGAGGGGATGGAGGCGAGGAACGTCCGCCCGACCGGCGCAATCTGGCGTTCCTGCAGCGGACCATCCGCCATCCTTCCGCTCCCGGCGGTCTGCCCGCTGCTCTGGACGACTTGAACGGAGCTGACCCCACCCTGATGTTGACGGCCCGGATAGCAGTCCGCGCGTGTCTGCAGGAGCCGGGCGGATTTGAAAAGCTGGCTGCGTTGAAGGATACGGTCTCAATGGATAAACTGGCATCCATCATCCGCACGATCCAGTCCCCCGAAGCCTCCGCGTGGACTCTGAACCACCTGCTCACCCAGCCGCAGACGAACCGTGAGGAACTCCGGAGCACGATCACCGCGCTGGCGAAGAACCTGCCGGGTGATGGTGAGGCGAAGCTCACGAAGTTTGTGAAGCAACAATATCCTGGTGACTATGAAACGCAGGCACAGCTCGCCACGGCGCTGCGTCAGGGCATTGCCGGACGTGGCGGAAAGCCGGGGCCGGAAGCCGCTGGATGGCTCACGGAAGTAGCGGCCCGCATGTTCGCCGGGCTCGATGGCAGCGCAGCGCTCACGGCATGGGATCCTGTGCCCGGCGATGGCTGGGTGCTCCAGGCGCGTCCGGCGGCGGATGGACAGCAGATCACGATACTCTCCAGTCTGGGGAAGCGAGGCGAAGCATTTGCCGGCACAGTGAAGTCCGCGCCTTTTGCCTGTCCGCCGTCGTTTGCTTTTTGGATCAGCGGCCACCGTGGAAGTCCCGAAAAGCCAGCGCACGAGCGCACGCTTGTCCGGCTGGTGGATGCCGCGAGCGGCGCAGAACTCCAGCGTGCCTGGCCGCCGCGGAATGACATTGCGCAGCGGGTGCAGTGGGACCTCAGTGCCCATGCTGGCAGGCAGGTGCGCATGGAACTGGTGGACAACGATAACAACGACAGCGGCGACGCCTTTGCTTGGCTGGGCGTGGGTCGCTTCGAGCCAGCGGTCATCAACCTGCCTCACGCTGGAGAAGATGGCGTCATCCGCACCGCCGCGCAGATGGCGGGTGAACTGAGCCTCACGCAGC
>JAYVJI010000600.1:0-10469 GCA_043769435.1 Verrucomicrobiota bacterium | reverse complement strand
TCCCCCGCTTCCGGCGGGCTGCGCGGTTCAATGGGCGGAAGCGCAACGAAAGCACTACACGCCGCGCAGCCGGCTCACATCCCGAAGACTCAGGATTTTTGCCATGATTGTTTCTGTGGGAGCTTCTTTGAGTTCAGCAAATGTTAGCGTGCCCTCCACTTTGAACTTACCACTGCGGGTGCGGCGAAGCCCTGCCATGTGTCCATCGCACCCGAGATCATGGCCGATGTCGTGGCAATACGTCCTGACATAAAAGCCTTTACTGCAGACCACGCGGAAGTCCACTTCAGGGACAGCGACGCGCTTGATTTCGTAATGATAGATCGTCACCAGCCTCGGTGCGCGCTCCACTACCTGCCCCTGGCGGGCCAGCTTATACAGCGGGACCCCGTCCTTTTTGATCGCGCTGACCATGGGCGGGATCTGGTGGAAATCACCGCGGTATTTAGCAAAGGCAGTATTGATTTGCTCAGGAGTGAAGTCCGGCACCGGATGGGTGGTTAGAGTTTCGCCCTCGGCGTCCTGGGTGCTGGTGGAACTACCCAGGCGCAGAGTGCCTTCATATTCTTTTTCCTCCGCCATGAGCAGATCCTGGATGCGGGTGGCCCGTCCTACGACGAGGATGAGCAGGCCTGTGGCCATAGGGTCAAGAGTGCCACAATGCCCGATCTTGCGGGTTCCCAGACGGCGGCGGGCCACGGCGACGACGTCATGCGACGTCATTTCCGGACCTTTATCGATCAGCAGGACGCCGTCGATCTCAGCATCCTGCTGGCGTGGACGGGGTGGGTAGGAATGTTTCATTAAGGGCCTGGAAGATGAGGGACTGGGCATGAGAAAGTGGACCGCACAAACGTGCTCCGGCGGCGAGGGCATGGCCTCCGCCTCCAAAAAGCGCGCAAATTTTACCTACGTCCACGCGCGTGTCTTTGGATCGCAGGCTGAGCCGGATTTTTCCCTCCGGTCCGGGAAGTTCTTCGAACGCTGCCGCCACCACTACGCCCTGGATACTGCGCATAGTGTCGATGAGTCCCTCCGCATCCTCGGGTTTTACGCCGGTGCTTTCGGCGAGGGATGCTGTTAGCGCCCATGAGGCGACCTTGCCGCCGTGACTGATCTCCATGGTATTGAGCAATCCCCGCAGCAGCTCGATGCGCCGCAGGGGAAAGTTCTCATAGGTATCCCGCGCCAGCTGGTGAATGTCCACGCCCTGCCTGATGAGCGCCGCGGCGATCTCATAAGTCCTCGCGGTGGTGCCTAGGTATTGGAAACTGCCGGTATCCGTGCTGATGGCCACGTAGAGGTTGTCCCCGGCCTCTTTGGTTAGGGGCAGGCCCGTTTCTGTCAGCAGATTATAGATGATCTCTCCCGCAGCTGGCGCATCGCTGTCGATATAGTGCAGATCGCCGTAGTCCTCATTGCTGCGGTGGTGGTCGATGTTGATCCACAGTCGTTCCCCCGCCAGTGCGGTCAGACAATTGGCACCCAGACGCTCCCGGTTGGCACAGTCCACGGCCACCACTACTTCCGCTTCTATCACATCCGCGCTAGGCTGCCGGATGAGTGCGGATCCCGGCAGAAAACGCAGGTTTCCCGGCAGCCCATCCTCGTTCAGAGCGGTGACATTTTTCCCCATGGCCTGCAACGCCAGGGCCATAGCTAGGGTGGAACCTATGGCATCCCCGTCAGGACGGTAGTGGCTGATAACGGCTACGGACGACGCGGCCCGGAGGTGGGCAGCGATGTCGGGAAGGCTGGTGTTAGTGCGAAGCGGCACGGTATTTTTGTTTTATAGTGCTTAGTGCTGGTATGCGGGGCCTCTCTAGTTCCTTCCGGGAGGCGGCGCAGCCTCCTCCATTTCATCATCTCCATCCGGCCCCAAAGCCGGAAGCGGAGCGGGAGGATTCAGCGCATCCCGGGCCGCTGCCACCGCCAGTTGCTGATCGATCTCCTCCATCATTTTTGTAATGCGGACGCCCCGCTCCACACTGTGATCCAGCTTAAAATGCAACTGGGCCGTGTTTTTCAGGATCACCCGGCGGCTCAGCCGGTGCTGGAAGTCAGCCCGCTTCCGGTTCAATGTCTCGACCACACGCCCAGACTCCTCCGGGCGGCCGATCACTCCTATGTAAACGTGCGCCTGCTTCAGGTCCGGCGTGATGTCCACGGAATTGATCGTCACCAGCACTCCCGGAAAGGCATGATCACGTGCGAGGATGCTCCCCAGCTCACGCTGGATGAGTTCACGAACACGGGCGAGACGGTTTTTCACGGGCGATGTAAGATATTCAGTGTTAACAAATAACGACGACTACTGCCCCTTGCGCTGATTGCAGGGGAAATGCACCTTTCCCGGACTCCTGCGGAACGCAACAGCCATTCCACATTGTCGGCACTCCGGTCGCTTCCAATGGAAGGAACGCCCGTAAATAAAATCAGAAATGCACGATGTTCATTCGCATGACATCAGAAATCGTTGTGTGGTTGAAGCGGAAGACCGTGCCGTCCTGCCGGGCGGGATTAACCGTATCCAGACCTCCTGTTTGCGTGGTGCCATACCATAGAGGGCGTATGATGCGCCGGTGCCGTGGGACAAAAGCGTACCCATGGGGAAACTCCCGGGAGTAATGTTACTCACCCCGGCAAACTGTCGCAGGTGATTAAAAAACCGGCGTGACTCCTGTGGTGATGTAGAAGAGGGTGCCCTTCGCCGACGAGGCGCTAGAGGCAGCAGTGCCTCTTTCATCGCTGGAGGTCACGCCGTAGAGCACTCTGGGCTGTGCTGGATCACCGTATAGAAACGAGGCGGTGAGGCCAGTCAGCGGCGTGGTCCCGAACGCATTGACTGGCGTCGCGCCGATGGATAAAAAGGTGCCGGTATTGCCATTGAAGGTGTGAATGGTTTCACCTGTTCCCTCCGTTAGGTTGATGCGATAGAGCGTGCCCCGCGCGATGCCTGTGCCATTGGTTCCACCTGCCGCTGTGGCTCCATAAAGGAAGCCGTCGCCGCCGTTTTCCATCTGGCCGACAGGATAGTCCCCGCGGAGCACGGTGGGCCCGTAGGTGATGCTGGTGCTGGTGGAAAATTGGACAAGTCCGGTCAGCATGCCGGCGGCGATGTCGAAACGGAAAACACAGCCGCCGGTGCTGCTGAGTGTGCCGTCGTTGCAGGTGCCGTAAAGATAGCGGCGGCCAGCTACCGGACCGGAGTCTGCGCGCAGAATTCCCTGCGGCCAGATGCCGGGATTGACCGTGGCGGCAGGATCGAAAGAGTAAAGTGTCTCCACGACGCACGTTCGCTGAGTGCCACGATCACGCTATCCGTGGGCCGCACCGCCAGTTGGCCCGGTGCCCAGAGGTTCCATCGCCCGGCGGCGGCAGGCACTGCGCTGTGATAATAAACCATGGTCTGCGCCCCGGTGCCATCTGGCCGCACGCGCATGATCGAGCCGCCATTACCCGCTGTAGTGAAGTAAAGAAACCCGTCTGGCCGCAGCATGGGCGTGGACCTCGCGGTACTCTGTCCAGCGCCCCGATGCCACTCGACAGGTCATAGACGAGCCCATAGTTTCCTGCGGTGTCGATTTTATAAATGACGCCACCCGGGCCACTGTTAGCATCGCTCGTGCAGCCATAGAGCGTGCCATCAGCTGCCTTGAAGAGCCCGCTGATCGGTGCTGCGCCGAAAGGCGCAACGTTCCGGCGGAATTGGAACACCGTTGTTGGCAAAAGTGAGCCCGCAGCCGCGCCAGCTGGAGGCAGGGCGAATTTAATGACCTTGCCCCAATTGTTGCCACTGCCGCCGCTGTTCTGCACCACGCCGTAAAGATACGGAGTGCCGCCAATCTACACGCTCCACGAGCGATCCCTGGGGTCGCTCGCCCTCCAGCAGCCCCAGCGTGGCGCTGGTGCCGGAAAATGTCACCAGCTCAGTGTAGCTCCCCGCTGGGGAGATGCGGAAGATTTTCCCATCATAAAGATGCCCGTCCGGCCCCCACGTGAGCCCCGTCCGAGGAGCCGCACCTGGAGCAGGCCCGCCCCTGCCGCTGAAATGCACCATCGTCGAAATCTCCCCCGCCGGCGTCATTTTCTGAATGGTCCCCTGACCGCTTTCCCCGCCGCCCTGGAACATGAAATACTCCGACCCGTCCGGCGCAAAGATCATGGGCAGCCGGTGTGCATCATAAAACCCGCCATCCATCGGACGCGGCGCATCGGCGAAGGTGTGGAGCATTTCATAGCTGGCGCAGTCTGCCCCGGGAAGCGCCGCAGTGGTGAGGAATCCGGCGGTAAGGGCGACCGGTAAGGGCGACGATTGATTTCATATTTTTCTATTTTTCGGGTAACTATTTTTCGGGTAACTATTGAGGAAGGTACGGAAAAAAGGCAAAATCAAATCCGGGTGTATTACAAGTTTTCGCATTGTGAAATCGCATCAATTGAATATCTTGACGAATATTCGGTGCGTCAAACTGCAATTCGATACCCTGCGACGTCGAGGACACCACTTCGAAGTCCTCGGCACCAGCTACTACAGCGCGCTGGAATAGTCATCAAAAGTCCATCGCCATGAATCGTCGCTCCTTTCTCCACACCACGACCAGTGCCGCTGGCTTCACATTGACCACACCCAGCGCCACCGCCACCGCCACCTCGCCGGGCGGGCCTCACATCGCCACGAATACCTACCCGTGGGGCACCTTTTCGAAACGCGACGGCAAGACCTTCACGCTGCACACCGACGAAGCTCTGAGCGCGATCGCTTCCACCGGCATCACCGGTTACGAACCGAACATCAACGCGCCCGCTGAATTCGATGGCCTCGGCGCGCGGCTCAAGGCCCACGGCCTCGAAATGCGTTCGCTCTACGTCAATAGCCGCCTCCACGATGAAGCCGCCGCTACCACCAGCATCGCCGACGTCCTCGCCCTCGCAAGACACGCCGCCGAACTCGGCACCCGCATCATCGTCACCAATCCCTCGCCCATCCAATGGGGCGGACCAGAAAACAAAACGGACGCCCAGCTCATCACGCAAGCCACGGCCCTGGATAAACTCGGTGCCGAATTGCGCGCCCTCGGCATCACCCTCGCCTATCACAATCACGACATCGAACTCCGTCAAGGCGCCCGCGAATTCCACCACATGCTCACCGCCACCAATCCGGACAACGTCAAATTCTGCCTCGACGCGCATTGGGTCTTCCGCGGCTGCGGCGATTCCCAGGTCGCCCTATTTGACGCCGTCAAGAACTACGGCAGCCGCATCGTTGAACTCCACCTCCGCCAATCGCGCGGCGGTATCTGGACCGAAGCCTTCACCGCCGAAGGCGACCTCGACTACGCCAGACTCCACGCATGGCTCAAAGAACAAAAGCAAAGCCCCCACCTCGTCCTCGAACAAGCTGTCGAGCCCGCTTCCCTCAAAACCATCGACGTCATCGCCGCCCACAAACAAAGCCTAACCCACGCCCAGCAGCTCTTTGGCTGATTCCATTTAGGGTTGTTAACTTCAAGACCCGGGCGTCGGCCGCCCGTTGGGATGAAGGAAGGTCATAGCGCGTGCTTTAAGCGGGTTCCTCTCAAAAGGAAGGCTGCTGCGGCATTTCTGCTAAGCCAAGGCGGAGCGGTGCAGTCCGTGGCGGAAACGGGGAGCGGCACGCTGAGTGGTGAAAGTGCGGCTACGATGGTGGATGCCAGTAACTGTTGGGATTTCGCTCCGGGTGAGCTAGGCGAGATACTTTTGGATCCCGGCTGCGGGCGTCGCAGGGCTGGCCGGGATCGAGGTCAGAAGCAGGCATGGAAAAGGAAGGAGCAGGGATCAGCGGACGGCGGGTGGGGCCGGTTCTGGGAGCTTCGGAGTGGGTTTGCCCGGGTGTTCCACTGCTTTGCGGGCGGCTTCAGCGGCGGCGGCATCAGCGTAGCCGCGCAGCTTGGTATAAGTCAATGTGCCGATGGCTTTAAGATCACCGAAATTCATGGTGACCCGTGCCCGGCGCACCACTGGTCCCCGCTTGGAAACGAGGATCCAGTATTCCATCGGCTCGGTTTCCGGCTGTCCGGTGCGGGCCACGTGCAGGAGCTTTTCGCCATTAATTTCCTCCTCCCCGGTGATGGTGAATGTGTTGTTGTCCGCTACCTTGTAGCCGGGGTCGACGGGAGAAGTCAGGGTGCGGCATAGCCCCACCGCCGTGTCAGTATCCGTGTCCCTAGTCCACGTGATGCCGTCGTCCAGACTGATGCGGGCTCCGTCGTCAGGCGTCACCTGACGGCATTGCTTTTTACCATCAAATCCTGTGAGCCGGAGGTCCATGAAGCCCAGATCCAGCGCGGCCTCCAGTCTGGCGGTTTTATCGCCGGAGGTTATCTCAGCTCTGACCTGATAATAGGTGAGCGCAGCCATGTTTTTCATCGCTTCCCTGAGGAGGCTCCCCGCCCGCGCGGCGACGATGTCCCCACGCTCCTGTGCGGCAAAGTGCGCGCTGATTTCCAGAGCCATGGTGTGGACGATTTCAGAAACCGCGCTCCGGGGTTCCTTATCGATGACGGCTTTGATGAGTGGCTGCCACAGTTCATCAGGCAGTTTGGAAAACCTGGCGCTCTCACCGACGATGCCGGCGAGCTTCGCACACAGAGTTTGACCCGGAGCGTAGATAGCCAGCAGGGCGTAGGACAGCAGCAGCATCCTGCCGGCTGCCTGGACTTCCTTTCCGGACGGAGCTAGGGCCGCATCCACTTTGGCCGTGAGCAGCGACATCAGCGGGCTGGTTCCCTCTTCATCACTGCCTTCACCAGGGAGGGCATCCTCCATTGGTATCGGAGGGAGCTGGACCTTGATTTGCCCCGCGAGCCATTTCGCCTCTTCCAGAAAAGGCTCCCAGCGAGTGCGGGGGGCGGCGCTCAGGCGCAGAAGCACCATTTGCCCGATGTCTGAGGCCAGATCAACGGCTGCCTGCTTGCCGACGGCGGCTTCCTGATGACGCACGCCGATGATTTTCAGTGGATCTTTCCCGGAGCTGCGCAGGACCACAAATTCCCGCTGGGCACCATTTTCATACCGGCAAAACCATGTCGTGGTCACCGTGGTCATCCCGGCCGCCTTGCCAGGGCCGAGCACCGGCGGCTCATCCACCAGAGAGCGGTCCAGCAACAGATTGGCTTGTAAAAGGCGGCCCAGGGAGCTGAGGCTGGCGGTTATTTTGGACTCCACCTCAGCCCGGGGGCTGTCCTTGAAGGCTGCCGGGGACCATGCGTCCAGTCCTGCCTTGATGTTACCAGCCTTCACCCGCTCCATCCACAGTTTTGATTCAGCCGCAGCCTGGTCGATACTCGCTTGGTCGGGATTGACCGCCACAGGGGCCGTCTGAGGAGCTGGCGGCCCTTGCCCGTTCAAAATCAATGGATAACCGCAGTATATCAGAGCGGTAAGCAACATAGCCGGAGCGATCCGGGGCGGAAAAAACAGCGATTTCATGGGCTGGAATAAGAAGAAATTTAGGAAATTGCAGCAAAAAGCATTCGGATTGAGAATTTTCTTGCGTATCGTCCATGTATCTCATATGTAAATACATAATACCAGAGAATTCCCTATGAAACGTTCCTTTTTCACCATGCTTTCCGCTCGCCGGAACCGCGCCTTCACACTCGCCGAGGTAATCGTCGCCCTCGGCATCGTCGCATCAGTGGTCGTGGCCATCGTCGCCGCCATGTCGCCGGCCATCAAGTCCATCCGGGCGTCAACGAACCTGACCACAATGGGCCGGATCGCGCAGGAAGTGATCAGCAACATCCAAATGTCAGACTGGGCGGATATAGACAGAAACTTTAAGGGCAAAGAATTGAAGTATGACAACGATGGGTTTCTCTATGAAGCCCGGGAGGGGCAGGACCCCACGTATGAGGCCCGCGTCATACTGGATACCGAGGCGATAAAAACGAAGGAAATAACCTATCGGACCGACTTTCTCCGCAAAATGATCGTCGAAGTGGAATACACTCCCGGTGGGCAAAAGGTGCTCCGCGAGGAAGTGCGGAAGGAGAACATCAAGACATTTTACTTCCTTGTGGGCAACCAGAACAAGGCCGGCCGAAACAGGTAACCATTGCAGCATTTCCCCAGTTCCCTCATCCCATAGCTCCATCACTCTACTCTTATGAAACGGATTCTCCTCCATCGCCTAGGCAAAAGAAATGCGGCGTTCAGCCTCATAGAACTCATGGTGGCCACTGCCCTCCTTACCATGATGCTGGTAATGGTATTTCAGATGCTCAAAGGCATGCAAAGTCAGTGGAAACGAACCCGCCAAGCGGTGGGCGAGTTCAAGGACGCCCGGGCCGGATTTGATGAATTGACCCGCCGGATCGGTGGTGCGACTCTGAATACCTACTGGGGCTACCGTTACGGGACTGCCACGGTCAAGGGTGTCAGCATCCGTGTTGGTCAGTCGTTCATCCCTCAGTCAGAATTGCATTTTGTCTGCGGTCCGGTAGATGAGCTGGGACTCAAAAGCGGCGACACCGATCAGGTGGGCGGACGCTACACACATGCCATTTTTTATCAGGCCCCTTTCGGCTTTACCATCGAAAAGAGCCCCACTGATAAAAGTGAGCTGAAATATGAGCGTATGAATTCAACGTTGAATTCATGGGGTTACTACATTGAGTTCAATACCGACGAATTGGACCGACCTGAATTCCTTGTCACTGTGGAAAATGCACCGCTGCCCCGGCCGCGCTACCGGCTGATGGAATTTCGCCAGCCAACAGAGTATTTGCAGGTATATAAGCTGAACCTCAAGGAGAAGGAAAAAGCTGACAAATCCGACCTCTATCGCTGGTTCACCGAGGGGAACTACAGCGTGAACTCTGTGTGGAACACCTCGCTGAAGGGCCGCGGGTCCGAGGACTTTTTCCGGACCACTCGCCCGATAGCAGAGAACATCATCGGCATGATCCTTCGTCCACGGGAGGCCGATGAAAGTTCCTCGGGGAGTACCTCCGGTGGATCTGGAGGCGGCGGTGGCACCGCCACCGACAAAACGCCCCTTGCCCCTAACTTTATTTTTGACAGCCGGGCCTTCCAGTGGTCGGGAACTGCTGAAAGCCTAGAAACCAAGCACCAGTTGCCGCCCATTATAGATGTCACTTTCATCGCCGTGGATGAACCGTCCTTCCTGCAATACTGTGCCAAAAATTCCATACGCACGGCCGGCGAAGACCCCAAGCTGGTGGACAAAGACTGGTTCAAGGAGTCCAAAAACTTTAGTAAGGACATCAAATCACTGCAAGAGAAACTACATGCACTGGGGCTGCCGGATTTCCGGATTTTTAATACCTCCATCCGGATGCGTGAATCCAAATGGGTGGATGACACCGTCCAAGCCAAGCCGTAGCTCTCACCGCTTCGAACGATATGAATACATCATCTACCACCCTGCGCAGCCGCGGCTTCACCCTTGTTGAGATCTTGGTCGTCTTGGCCCTGCTTTCCATGCTCCTGTTCATGGCTGTTCCGGGCTTGAAGGGCACCACCGCCGGCTCACGCGTCGCTCAAACCGCCGATCAATTCGTACAGCACATGGCCATCGCCCGACAGGCCGCCATCAAGGAAAATATTCCTGTAGAAGTAAGGCTGTATAAATATAATCAAACCGGTGTCAGTGGTGGAGATACTCCAGCCTTCAGTGCATGGCAAATGTACCGGCTCCGCCAAGACATGAATGAGCCTGTGAACTACAGCCTGCCCAGCATCACTGTTCCGATTCTTGAAAAAGTGGCGAGAGTCGCAAACGGTGTGGCGCTGGTGGAGAGCAAAAGATGGTCCTCACTGGTTGCTGACGATGACTTGAATAGGGGCCGCCAGCTGGTCAGGGGACTGGTGCCGGGAGTCAAGGAAACGGATACTGAGTATGTATCGTTTATCATTTCGCCGGATGGCAGCACCAGCCTTGACCGCTCTGGTGCCAAGCAGTGGTATGTGACGTTTGTTGATGACATTGAGCTGAAGCGCAATAGCTCGGTGGAGGACATGAAGCCCAAGGATTTCATAACGATCCAGCTCGACCCCTACACCGCCAGTACCCGTTGGTTCCGTCCGTGAGTGGGCCAGGTGTCCACCGTTATCCACTGACAGGCTTGACCTGCGCTGCCTGTGCAGCCAAGGTAAAGGCGCGATTGCTGGCACATCCTGAGATCACAGCCGCAGAGGTATCAGTTTCCCCCCAGGAAGCGGTAACCACCGGAGCTGCTCTTCTGCCGGAAGCGGTGGATAAGTGGTTGGCTCCGCTGGGCAAGTTCAGGGTGGCTGGCGTCGCTGCGGGCGGGGTTGGTTCTCAGTCGTGGTTGGCGACCTACCGCCCGGTCCTGTTGATCTTGGTGTATCTTCTGCTGGTGCCCCTCGTTCTGGGGCTGGCATCCGGCACTTTCAGCGTCATGGGATTCATGTCGCTGATGATGGCGGGATTCTTCATC
>JAYVJI010000599.1:0-3221 GCA_043769435.1 Verrucomicrobiota bacterium | reverse complement strand
AAGGACTTCAAACGCATCACCCTGCTCACAGATAAGGTCAGCGGGGAGTCCCAGCGCTTCTTTGCCAAAAATGGCTTTGTCCATTCCAGCATGATCCCCATGCGGTTGCTGGTGGATGAATGATCCCGTGCGTTCCGTATGAGCCAGATCCCCTCACTACTGCCGGACCTGCATCAGAACATCAGCACGTGGCTTACCGGGGCACCGGCGGAGCCGCTCTTCCACTACCAGAACGCCGCGTTGGGCAGTGGAGCCCTGGCCATCGCCCTTCTCGTAGTGCTGCTCATCACGCTGGGAGCCATGGGGGCCTTCATCATAGCCATCAGCAAAAGACCGGTGGTCGGCCCTGAGCACGCGCTTATGGAAGAAATACTGCGGGCAGACCGGGAGGAGCACTCCCGGCCAGCGCCCACCGGCCCTGCAGTCCAGCCGTGGGAAAAAGAGGCAGACTGGTGGAAAAAGGAAGACTCCGCACCGGATTAGGCAGGCAGGCACTGCACATCTCTCCTTGCCGGGCTGCCCCGGCGTGGCATTAGCCCGCCATGCCCATCAAAGACTACGTAGTCACCATCGGACTGGAGGTCCACTGTCAGCTCAAGACGCAGAGCAAAATGTTCTGCGCCTGCCCGGTATTGTTTGCAGAATCTCCTAACACCCTCACCTGCCCGGTCTGCATGGGGCTGCCCGGTGCCCTGCCCGTGCTCAATGAAGGAGCTATCCGCATGACCATCCTGGCCGGCATGATGCTGGGCTGCAGCACCCCACCCGTGGTGAAGTGGGACCGGAAAAACTACTTCTATCCGGACATGCCCAAGAACTACCAGCTCACCCAATTTGACCTGCCACTGTGCGTGGGCGGCAGCGTCCCGCTGTATGATATGGCCTACCCGCGGGATATGCAAAAGAACATCCCCGCGCCGGGCAAGGCAGTGAAGCTTACCCGCATCCACCTCGAGGAGGACGTGGCCAAGAGCACCCACGCGGGCCAGCACTCACTCATCGACTTCAACCGTGCCGGCACCCCGCTCATGGAAATAGTCAGCGAGCCGGACATCGATACCGCAGAGGAAGCCGTGGCCTATCTCAACAGCCTGCGCCAGATCCTCGTCTACGGCGGCGTGAGCGATGCTGACATGGAAAAAGGCCAGATGCGCTGCGACGTGAATATTTCCCTCCGCCCCCACAGCCAGCAGGAACTGGGAGCTAAAGTGGAACTAAAAAACCTCAACAGCACCAGTGCTGTGCGCCGCGCCATCTACTTTGAAATAGAGCGCCAGGCCAGCGAGCTGGACCGCAGCATCTCCCAGATCCAAAGCACTCGCCGCTGGGACGATGACCGCGGCGAGACCTCCATCATGCGCACCAAGGAGGACGCCCACGATTACCGCTACTTCCCCTGTCCTGATCTTCTCCCGCTGCACACCCGGAACATGGTCGCAGAGATCCGTCCGCTCGTGCCGGAACTGCCGCATGAAAAACGCACCCGCTTTGAGCGCGACTTCGGTATCAGCCCCTATGACGCCGGGGTGCTCGCCAGCGAGCGGCCTCTCGCAGCTTACTTTGAGACCGCCGTCACGGGCGCCGCCAAGCCCAAGACCATCGCCAACTGGATCATCAATGACCTCATGGGAGCGCTCAGCAGCGCCGGGCTTACCTTTGAGCAAAACCCGGTGCCGGCCGGCCACCTGCGGGAACTCGCCGCCGCTGTGGATGCCAGCACGGTCAATGGAGCCCAGGCAAGGGAAGTCCTCACCGCCATGCTGACAGATGGCGGCCACCCGGGGGACATCATCAAAGCCCGCGGCCTCGAACAGGTCAGTGACACCGGTTTTCTCGACACCATCATCGATCAGGTCATCGCCCAAAACCCGGATGCCGTCGCTAAAATCAAAGCCGGCAACGACAAAGCCATCAACGCCCTCAAAGGCCAAGTCATGAAACTCAGCCAAGGCAAAGCCAACCCGAAACTGGCAGGCGAACTCCTCGAGAAAAGGCTCAACGGCTGACCGGCAAATTACTGGCCGCGTTCAATGCAAAATTCAAAGCAACCACTAACAAAAGCGTAAGCGCCTATGCGTCCTTTCCGATTCCGTATCCGCAGACCTGACCACCGCCCGCCGGCCCTGACCCCCGGATCCCTGGTACACGTAGGGGACCGGCGCGTCCCGGAGGTCACTATCCGAGTCCTAGATTATGATGCCGAGGGCGTCCGCGAACTCGACTCCGCTGTGGTGGAGGAATGCGTCGCTTTTGAAGACCGGAACAGTCCCGTCTGGATCAGCGTCACAGGGCTGCATGATGTGGCGAAAATCGGACGCTTGCTGGAAGCCTATGATATTCACCCGCTGGTCCAGGACGATATCCTGAACACCAACCAATCAGCTAAGCTGGAGGATTTCGGCAGCTACCTCTTCGCCACGGTCCGCCTCCTGTCCAGCAACACCGGAGCAGATGGCTATGACCTCCAGCACTTCTCAGCCATCCTGACCGGGCGCGTGCTCATGACCTTTCAGGAGGGACCATCCCCGGTTTTTGACCCGGTGATGACCCGCTTGCGGGAAGGAAAGGGCCGCCTGCGCACCAGAGGGCCGGACTACCTGCTCTGGGCGCTCCTAGATGCTGTCCTGGATCAATACCTCAAGGTGCTGGACAGCCATAGTGACAGCGTAGCGGCCATGGATGAAAGCCTAACCATACCTAGCAAGCAGCTGGTGCCAGAACACCTTTATAATCTCCGCGCAGATACCCACGCGCTCTACCGTGTGGTGCGCCCCATGCGGGAGGTCAGCGTGGCGCTTCTGCACAGTGAGTCCCCCCTCCTGACGGAAGGCCTCAATCCCTTTCTGCGCGATCTGTATGACCACTCCTGGCACGCCATCGAGACCGCAGAGCGCCTGAGGGAAGAGGTCACAGCCATACGCGACTACCACAGCGCTCTGCTGAGTCAGCGTATGAATGAAGTCATGAAAGTGCTGGCCGCCATCAGCACTATTTTCCTGCCTCTGACCTTTGTCGCCGGGGTCTACGGCATGAACTTTGACCACCAGCCGGAGCTGCACTGGTCATGGGGCTACGCTGGAGTCTGGGGAGTTTTCATCCTCATCACCGCCGTCATGCTTATCTATTTCCGGCGGAGGAAATGGCTGTGAGCTGACCCGATCCGCAGCGCTGGCCTCCGGTGGAGGGTGTGACCGCGCCGTGATGTAGCGGAACACGGCCAT
>JAYVJI010000598.1:0-1771 GCA_043769435.1 Verrucomicrobiota bacterium | reverse complement strand
CCATTTACCTTGAGCGATTCAGTGCTGGCTGCGATCAGCGAATTCAGCACTCAAGGCATCCTGGATCCAAAAACTGCCCGTGCATTGCAACTAAGGGCGGAGCAGGTCAGGGCGGCGAAGTCCTGAGGTGCATCACCCCTCTGTCCTACCGGGTCCTGCTTGACGCTTCAGGGCTGTGGTTCATCGTGACGTTTTCTTTCCACCATGTCCAACGAGCTTGAACCCATCTACCGCGCTGAGAATGCCGCCTTGGAGCGTGTGCTGCGGCGGGCTTTGCAGAAATCGGGGTTGCCCGTGCGTGTCCGGTCTTCGGGGTCGAAGGCGGGGAAAGGCCCATTGCAGATCCTTGATCTCGCCTGCGGCACATGCCGGGAGGCCGGCACGCTGGTGGAGGTGTTCCGGGATTTTTCGGGAGGAGACCAGGCGGTCCGCTTTGTCGGAGCGGATATACGGGACCGGGAGCTGGAAGAGGCCGCCGCCCGAGCCCGTGCGGTGGCTGGCCCTCAGGATCAGTTCGAATTTCTCACCGCAAACTGCGCCAAGCTGGGCCGCCATCGGGAGTTGGGGCAGGAGTTTGATGTTACCTTTCTCCGGCACCAAAACTACTGGAATGACAAACCTGTCTGGCAGCGGATCTTCGAGCAGGGATTGGAAAAACTGAGCGATGATGGTTTGCTGGTCATCACTTCCTACTTTGACCGCGAGCATGCTCTGGCGCTGAAGGCACTGGAAGGCGCTGGTGCGGAACTCCTGATCACGGAGCAAAATGAGGCAAGCAGGCAGCTCCCCACTCCAGGGAAATCCGTGGATCGTCACGTGGCGGTTTTCAGGAAAAAACTGGGGAAAAGCATTAAGCTTGCTTGAAGAGCAGAATTCTCCAGGGAATATGGGCTGGCGGACCGTTTTCTGCCAAATCTTCAAACACTACTTCCAGTATCCAATGCCCATTGAAAATAGCGGATCCATAATATTGCCGGATTTGAGTGCGTTTGAGTCGGATACTGTCGCGCAATCCGTTTTGGCCGGGATCCGGCAGGAGCGTTGGAGAAAGGCGCGGGATGCAGCCAAGGAGCTGTGCCGGAAGGATAAACAGAAATACCTGCCTCTGCTGGTGGCGGCAAACGCGGGGCTGGCCCAGGATTTGCTGAACCGGGGACTCACCCAGGATGCCGCCCCGGTATTGGAATACCTGAAATCCATGGCCCCACCGGAATTGATGGAGGCTTTACACGTCAGGCAAAAGGAAAGCCGTGACAACGCTGCTCTGGTAAAAGCGTCCGGGGGAAAGCCTGAGGAACTGGAGGCATGGCACCTGGCGGAAGCCGCTGCACGGGCCTCAGATGCAGGCCAGCCGGTCACAGCAGAGGGGCAACGCGCTGCAGATCGCCTTGTGACGGCCGGGTGGGCTATGCCGGGTGCCACTTCCACTTTTGCACTGGAATTGCGTTCCGTGCGCGCGGCGGTGTTGGCTACGGGGGATGGCTTGTGGGAGGCCGCGCGGGAAGCGTTGCAGGACCTGCCGCGGCGCTCGGTCTTTTCCTCATGGCGGTTTTTCCTCCGTGGTGTGAGACATGCTCATCTGGGGGAAAAGGAGGAGGCCAAGCGCTGTTTTGAAGCGCTGCCAGTGGCGTCTGCCTTGGCGCGCGCCGCGTCGCTTTATCAGGATTTGCTGGGCTTGCCGCAGCCGGCAGTCCACGCCAGGGCACCGGAGGATTCCACCGTCCCCATGTTGGTGTCCATGGCGGGATTCCCCTCATGGGCAGATCCCGTT
>JAYVJI010000597.1:0-6266 GCA_043769435.1 Verrucomicrobiota bacterium | reverse complement strand
CCACCCAGTTCCGGCTCCCATGAAATATCTGCTTCTCCCGATCCTTATCGCAGCCTCACTCCCTGCCTCCGCCGCCGTCGTCACGACACGGGATAACACTAGCACTGCCGGAGACGGGCAGATCTCACTGCTGGAGGCCATCACGGATCTGGCCGATAACGAGACCATCTCCTTCAACATACCGGGGGCCGGGCCGCACTACATTTTAACACCCGATGCCGGCTACCCGCTGGTCACCAAATCCGGCGTCATCATCGACGGCTACAGCCAGCCTGGAGCCGCCGCCAATACCAGCACCCTGCGCCGCCCTAACAATGCCGCGCTCAAAATAGTGCTCGATTCTAGGACATCCGATGCCGTGGCCAATCCCCGCAGACGCGTCATCGATTTTCCGGGCTTTGGAACCTCTGAGAGCTGCGTCATCGGCTTGATGGATGCGAAGGACTGCACGATCCGGGGCCTCGCATTCATCGGCGTCCCCGGTGGCGACTCCGATGAGAATCCCTACGTATATAATATAGCCCTGATCAAAGAATCCAGCAGTGCCAGGGTCCAGGGTTGCTGGTTCGGCCTAGATCCCGCCACCTCCTCTTGGGCTCCTGATGGAGATGGCAGGGTCAGCGGCGTTCATGGTGCCCGTAGTGCGGTAGCGTCCTTTGGCTGGGAGGGACAGTTTTCTTCACGGCTTATTTTCGGCACTGACAGCGACGGCATCAAGGACAATGGCGAGTTCAATATCTCCACCGGCCAACTCCTTGCTATTCACCTAGAAACCCCTGACGCCCGCGTCTCCGGGAACTGGTTCAATTTTCTCCCGGATGGATCTGTGTTTGACTACCGGCAACTCGCTCTCTCCTCAGACTTCGAGGCCATTGAGAATGGCAACGGGGAGAGAATGCTTATCGGCACCAATGGCGACGGAATCAATGACTTGAACGAGGGCAATTTCTTCGGACCGGTGAAGTACGATAACCTTTGTGAGTTCTGGAGACCCGCGATGGGCGTGGTCATTGCCGGGAACTACGTCGGCGTGGGGCTGGACGGCTGGCCTGCCTACAAGGGGCCTGACAACTTCGGGCTGGCTGTCATCCGTAAGAACTCTTCATTCCGCATCGGCTCTGACCGGAACGGCACCGGCGACGCTGCGGAGGCGAATCACATCTACGGCCTTGGCGCATCATTCCTCAGTTGGCATGGTAGCAACAACGAAGGCCCGCCCTCCACTCCTGCACGCATCTCGCTGCGCGGAAATGAACTCATCGACAACTTCGGCAGCGTCCCATTGAATGACGGGATCAATGTTTCCCCGTCCCAATACTTCAGGGACGTGCTCCTCGACCCATCTGAAAACAAGGTCCTCCTGCTTGCTGGCACGACCACGCGTTTACGAGGCATTGTCCCGGAGAAGGACTCATCCATCATCACCGATCCGGTCATGCTAGACGTCTACCTCGCAGACGCCGCCGGTCTTAGCCATACTGCGGACCCATTCACCAATGGCTACATCCAGGGGCGGGTCTTGCTGGCCACTTATGAAGTGAACGGCCCTGCCGATTTGGCTCCTGGCGTAGTCGATTTTGAGTTCGATGTCGCCGCCCTCAACCTCACGGCTGCGGAACTCCCCTACGTCACTGCCACTGCCAACTACCGCCTGCCGGATGGCACCATCGTGACGTCGAATTTTGCCTCGCCCACAGGTGCGCCCTTCATTCCTCCTGCTGCCCTCGGGGTTTTGAATATCACCCGAGCCGGCACGGGCTTGCTCCTGAGATGGTCTGACGGCATCCCGCCCTTCCTCATCCAGACGGCCCCGGATCTGACAGGCCCGTGGGCAGGCCTCACCACCACATGGAGCCAAAGCTTCACCGCAACCTCAAACGGCCCGCGCCGGTTCTACCGTGTCCGGGAAGGAGCCAACCCCCGCTAACAAATTCACCATGAGCCCCGGAGTGAAAAAAGCCGCGCGCTGGCTGGTCATAATGTGCTTGGGAGGCTACGGGCTTTACTTGCTTGCTATTAGAATCTGGATATTGACAGCCAGCGCGGACGGTCACTGGTCCGCAGTCAACTACTTCCTGCTGGCTTGCAGCGGTCTATTCCTCGCCGCCGCCTGCCTCCTGTGGCGCCAGGACTACCGGCACCTTTGCACCCTGGCCTCAGCGGTAGTCTCCTTCCTCGTCTTCTTCATCCTTCTTTCAGTTCCCAAATCACTGGGCCTGAACGAACGGCTTGATTCATGGGAGGATTCCGGTTGGGCCAGGTCCATCAGCGTGCTGCTGCAACTAGCCAGCGTCATCATGGCTCTCGAAGGGGCGCACTGGGTCTGGAGGCGGATGCTGGCATGTCTGGCCCTAACACTTCCCGGGGCTTGCCACCGGAGTGGCAGTGAAAACCCACGCAAGCCGCTGGCCTGAATAGCGTCACGCCCCGACCGGTGCTGGCGCGGTCAAGCCTTTGCTGCGCTCAGCCGACGTTCAGTTCCGGGTGGCGACGGCTTCGCGGACTAGGGTTGTGAGGGCAGCTTCGGCTTCCGTCAGCCTAGTATAGACCGCATTGGCTCCAGCTTCGATGAGCGGAGTGGCATTGGCAATGTCCTCAGGCACGCCCCACCGCCCGACATAAATTTTCAATTTTGGAAAGGCCGAGCGCAGCCGGCGCACTTGGAGGCGCACGGTAGCGTGGCTGCCCGGAGGGATGGCACTGATGAGCACGGCCGCTGGCTGACGGGCCTCTATTTCAGCATGGAACTCACTATGCAGGCGGAGGCTGGGGATGACCTCGAAGTCCAGCCCAGCAGGCAGAAGGCGGTCAAAACAATACATCGCCGCTTCATCCGCTCCATCATCCAGCGGCCTCCCCAGCATAAGGGCAGAAGCGCGGGACTCAGAAACTGGCGGCACATCACTGGAAGCGGATGCGGCGGGAATTGCCGAGTCCATAATGCGAAAGACAGCTTCATGAAATCGCTTCTCCTCCTCCGGAGTCAGGCGGTTGCCTTTCAGTTCACGCTTGGCCAGGGCCAGTGCTGGAAGCAATGTCCCGTCCACTACCTCAATGGGCAATTTTCCCTTCAGCTCGGAGAGCACATACGCTTTCGCCTCCGCTTCGTCCTCTGCTAGCAACCTCTGATAAAGCACCATGTAGGGCTTCACCTTGGGATCATCCCCCATTAGTATTTCCACCCATTCCAAATGGGGCACATGTTTTGCCATGACCACCAGACACACTGTGAGCGGTGTAGCAAGGATGAGGCCGATGCCGCCCCAAATCCATGTCCAAAACACAATGGCCACCAGCAGTGCGAAATCAGACACGCCCACGCTGTTGCCGTAAACCACGGGCTCCACCAGCATGTTTGTAATCAGTTCGAGCGCCGCGATAAGCCCCACGACCATCAAAGGATGCTGCCAGTCATCAAACACCGCCAGACTCAACAGCGAGGGCAGCACCGCCACGGCCAATGGACCGATATACGGAATGAAACGAAAGAGCGCTGCCAGCACGCCCCATAAAACAACATAGGGCAAACCAATAAAATACAAACCAAGCGCTAGGACGATCCCGTAAACGCCGTTAATGAGCGCCTGCATCAGCAGGTAACGCCCCACCCGGCCACCAGTTTCATCCATAGCCCGGGTGACCGCAGTCACATGACGGAATCCTGCCAGCCGCATCAACCGGTTCCTTAACTCCTGCTGCCGGAGGAGCATGAAAATAACAAATACAATAACGGTGGCGGCATTTCCCAGCCCTTCTCCAGCGACACCAAGGATGCCGCTGATGGTGCTGGATTCAGCCTTGCTCCGCGGCGCCGGCGGTGCTGCTCCGTCCGCCGCATGAGAACCAGCGGCAGCAGTATTTCCTGCATCCCCCGGAGTATTCTCGGGGCCGTTGGCAGCGGCTTCGGAGCTGGCTTCGATGCTGGTTTTTAATTTTAGGAGCTGCCCCATCACGCCGCCCCGGCTGCTGCTGTAAAACGCGTTGATCCGCTGGGTGATGTTTTCCTTATAGTTCGGCAGGCTGCTGGCTAAAGAGGTAAACTCCCGCCCGATAACCCAGCCGATCACGCCCAGCAGAGAAAATACGCAGAGCGTCACCATCACCACCGCCATGGCACGCGGCAGCCGCCAGCGCTGCAGCAAATTAACAACCGGGCTCAGAAAAAAGGCAAAAAGCACAGACAGCGCCAAAGGCATGAGCACCGGTTTTCCAAAATAAAATGCAGCGACAAGCAGCATCCCGGCGCCCAATCTAGGCAGTAGACTTCTATTAACAGCGCTGGGGGGGATTTGGCTGGGAGAAAGAGTGGGAACAGAAGATAAGGACATTCTGGGATGATGCTTGGTATCGGTGAAACCTCAGCGCAGGAATTCAGCAAGGCGATCAGTTTGGCATGAGGAGGAAGATTGCAGGTTGGGTGATCTTGTATTCCAGTTCGCTGGAGGGGGCAAATTGCATGTGCGTAAAGCGGTGCCATGGGCTCGCCGTGGCACCGCATATAGGTGTTTTCCGGCTCAGCCCTCAGCCTCCACGTTGCAGGTCGACTCCGCGAGCTTGCTCAGCTCTAGGTCAGCCTGCTCCTCCTCATTCAGGGTTTTACCAAGGATCGCTGCCGCTTGCGTGTGGCCAAGAAGTATCGCCCACGTGACGAGGCAACCGTAAGTTGCAATCTCAATTGGTTGATTTAAATTCAGGACTGCTTGACGTCGTAGCGATTGGAAACAAGACAGCTGCGGACATCCTCATGGGCTGCCTCTACCTTTTTGAGGTGTTCACTCAGCTTATCTATCACAGCTTGGGGCAGCGAGGGAGTGATGGGCAGGAGCGCATCCCGATAGGCCTTGAGTGCCGCCTCTTCCCCTCGCACCGCTTCCTCTAGGATAGCCTGGTCATTTTTCGTGCCGATGATCGAGCGCAGATTGATCCATGCACGGTGCAGGCCGCCTGCTATGGTGCCACTGTCGTCTACATCTGCTTGGCCATGCTCGCGCTGCAGTGCTTGTAGTTCAATGACCATGACGGCGCGTTCGGCAGCATATTTACCGAACATAATTTTCAATTCGCCGGCTTCGGCATGTTCGGACGCTTGCCGAAATCCTTCGGTCCCGTCACGGCTGACCTGAATGACGGATTCCAATGTGGACAGGATTTCCTTCCGATTGTGGGATTCGGTAGTGGTATTCATACTAGTATGAGCTGTAGGTTCGGCTTGGAGAATAGGTTGGTAATAGCGGGGGGCCTATTGCCGGATGATGGCCTCGTTTTCGATTTTGGTGCCAAGCTTTTGAAGATCCCGGCCGAAGCCTTCGGAGGTGCGGCAGGAGCTTAGAGCCACGACGACCACACTAAGTGCCAGCAACATGAAACCGGAGCGGGCAAATCGGGCACTGATATCTGGAGAGAAGAATGTCATTTGAGAATTGTTGTTAGGAATTGGTGTGATATTGGGAGCACCGAAATTCTCCGGTGCCGCCCATTGATTGTGCATTTAATGTGCCACATTCTGTTGGTGACCGTAACCTGTTGATAATCAGTGTATTTAGCAATCCATCAGAGCTTCTATGAATGACCTAGTAGCCGCAAATTGCATGGCGGGGTGGGGGATGACTGGCAAAATGCTTGCCCGTCCTCAGCATCGAATGCAGTCCTCGGCTGCAAGCACCGTGGCCCTCTTGAGCTTCGGAAGTGAAATCCAACCCAAGGATGAGGGGTGGTGAAGTCCCGAACGTGGCGAAGATCGGGGGCGGGAATGGTGAGAGGAATGACGAAATCAGAAAAATCAGAATGAGGAATGAAGGGGATAAGAGCGCGGCGAAGCGCGATTTCTCCAAACGGTGATGAGGGGCTGCCAGTCGGGGCGTGGGGTGTTGGAAAGATAGCCCTGAACGGGTTATGGGTTCCTGCGCCTTTTTAGAGGTGTAAATGTCGCTGCCGGAGCAAATCCAGTGCTGCAAGTCCACTGTGACTATGGAACGCCAAATACCTTGAAAATCCGAAATCCGGAGGAACGAATATCCATCGTTTCAACAACCCAATAGTTGGAGTTTAATCCGGACGTGGGCCACGCCGCTTCTAGTAATGCTCCACAGATTCCCGAACCGCCCACCGCACATTGCCAATTTACTAAGGCGTTGCAGGTCGTCATGGGTCCGTTTATGGAATATTTTTTCCATTCATGGATGTTTTCACTCTTCACTCGGGTATCGTCGCGGACTATAAATCCTATGTCTCAAGCTTCATCCGGATTTCCGCCGATGACATCAGAA
>JAYVJI010000596.1:0-6910 GCA_043769435.1 Verrucomicrobiota bacterium | reverse complement strand
AGAGAATGATAACCTGCCGGGCTTCGTCGTCCTCATCAGCAGTGGCGTGCAGCCCAGCGGCGGACAGAGCTGCTGGGGCACAGGCTTCATTCCCTCGGTCTTTCAAGGGGTGCAGTGCCGGTCAAAAGGAGATCCGGTGCTTTACGTCAGCGATCCTCCCGGCATGGACCGTGATCTGCGGCGGAAGACTCTGGATGCGCTGCGGGACTTGAATGAAGAGCAAGCCGCGGAGATGGGACATCCGGAAACGGCCACACGCATCGCCCAGTATGAGCTGGCCTTCCGCATGCAGACTAGTGTTCCGGAAGTGATGGATATTTCCCGGGAGCCGAAGAATGTGCTGGAGGACTATGGTGCGGTACCCGGTGATTCCAGTTTTGCCAACAACTGCCTGCTGGCCCGCCGCTTGCTCGAACAGGGCGTGCGCTTCGTTCATCTTTTCGACTGGGGCTGGGATTTCCACGGCACCAATGGCGGCGAGGACATCCGCGGCGGCCTGACAGAAAAAATGAAGCGCACGGACAAGCCTGTGGCCGCGCTGATCCGGGACCTGCGGCAGCGTGGACTGCTGGATGACACGCTGATCATCTGGGGCGGAGAATTCGGACGCACGCCGTTCCGGGAAGGGCGTACCTCCGGCAGCGATATCCTGGGCCGGGATCACTTTCCGGATGCCTATTCGCTGTTTCTGGCAGGTGGTGGTGTGAAAAAGGGATTCAGCTACGGTGAGACCGATGACCTAGGCTTCAGTGTGGCCACGGACAAGGTCCATGTTCACGATCTTCAGGCCACCATCTTGCATCTGCTGGGTCTGGACCATGAACACCTGACCTACCGCTTTCAGGGGCGGGACTTCCGCCTCACGGATGTCCACGGCCACGTGGTGCAGGGCATCCTAACATGACCGGGGACCACGGTCCGGGCGGTTCTCCGCCAGTTCCGGTAAGTTCTGGCCGCTATGGGGATGCGAGCGTTTGACTAGGGGGAAAGGCAGCTTTGAAGTGTGCATCCTTGACCACTGCCATGCGAGGTTCCGTCACCACCAGTTTCTATCATCACCCTGCTCCGCTGCCCCTGCGCTGCGGCGGGGAACTCCCGGACTTCACTCTGGCGTATGAGACCTACGGCCAGCTCAATGAGGATAAATCGAATGCGATACTCCTGTTCCACGCGCTCTCCGGCAGCCACCACGCGGCGGGGTTTAACCCCGAGGTCCCGGGAACCGATGGCCGCTGGACGGAGGAGTGCCATCATGGTTGGTGGAGTGCCTTCATCGGGCCGGGCCGGGCTCTCGATACTTCACGGTGGTTTGTCATCTGTGTGAACTTCATCGGCGGCTGCTACGGCTCCACCGGCCCCTGCAGCATCCATCCATCCACTGGTAAGCCGTGGGGCGCCGCCTTTCCTCAGGTCAGCGCCAATGACATCGTCCGGAGCCAGTTGCACCTGCTGGACCACCTCGGCATCCGCACGCTGCACGCCGTCATGGGGGCCAGCGTGGGCGGCTTGTGCGCCATCCATCTGGCGACGACATTTCCGGATCGTGTGAAACTGGTATTTCCCATCGCTACCGGCGGCTCCACCACCGTGCTGAACAGGCTCTTTATCTTGGAGCAGATCCTCGCCATCGAAAACGATGCCGACTTTAAAGGCGGCGACTACTATGAGAGCGAACCACCGGTCTATGGGCTGGCCCTCGCGCGCATGATCTCGCACAAGACCTTTGTCCACCTAGATGAGATAGAAAAGCGGGCGCGCGGTGACGTCAGGCAACCCGCTACCGGGCTGAGTTGGTACCGTGTGCAGGATAATGTGGAAAGCTACATGCTGCATCAGGGTAAGAAATTTGTCCGCCGCTTTGATGCCAATACCTACCTGCGCATCTGCGGGATGTGGAGTGGGTTTGACCCGGTGAAGGAGGGGGAAGCCGACTCATGGAATGATCTGCTGAGGCGCAGCCAGCGTGCCGGCCATCACTACCTAGTGTTCAGCATAGACAGCGATTTCTGCTTCTATCCAGAGGAACAGGCTGCGCTGGTGCATCACCTAGAAGAGGCCGGGGTGAGCGTCATGCACATCACCGTTCACAGTCACAAGGGACATGATTCCTTCCTGCTCGAACCCATGCTCTACACACCGCATCTGAGCTATGCGCTGGCATCCGCCGGTCCAGAACCGGAGACCGGCCCCGACCCCGGCATGTGATCATGAATGCAGGAAAACTCAGCATCGTAGCCACGCCGATCGGCAATCTCGGAGACATCACCCGGCGTGCGGTGGAGTGTCTCAGCGCTGCGGATATCGTCGCGTGTGAAGACACCCGGCACAGCGGCATACTCATCGCGCATCTGGGATTGAAGAAGCCCCTAGTCAGCCTTCATGAACACAACGAGGCCATGCGCAGTGGGCAATTGACCGTGGAGATGCAGGCCGGAAAACATGTGGCATACATTTCAGATGCCGGCACTCCGGGGGTCAGTGATCCCGGCCAGCGCCTTGTGAATGCCTGCCGCCGCGCAGGTGTCCCCGTGGAGATCCTGCCAGGGCCCTGTGCAGCGGTCAGCGCGGTCATTGGCAGCGGCTTTGCGGCGGATGCTTTTTTCTTTGGCGGATTCCTCCCGGTGAAGAGCGGCCAACGTGAGCGCGCCCTGACAAAAGCCCTCGAGCGCGAGGAAACGACCGTATTTTATGAGAGCCCTCACCGGATCGACGGGACTCTGGCATTGCTGACCCGGCTGGCTCCGGAGCGGCTCATCTGTGTGGCGAGGGAGCTGACCAAGAAGTTAGAGGAATGCCGGCGGGGCACCGTTGCAGAGGTCTATGCTCACTATGAAAAGCACCCGGCAAAGGGTGAAATCTGCCTCGTGATCAGCGGCACTGATCTACCCAAATGGGCGCAATCATGACACCGGCGGATACCGGGCCTGGCATCCCTGCTCCCTCTACCCGGGGAGCCCGCGTGCTCAAGGCCGCTATGGGCCTGCTGCTCCTGCTCATAGGGTCCGGAGGCTGCCTGCTCCTCATCATCAGCTACCAGCGGGGGATGGTAACCCGTACATGGAATGAGGTGCCCTGCAGCGTGGTGGACGCCCGCATGGAGGAGTCCGGTGACAACGCTAACAGTGAATACCGGATCTACCTGCGTTATCTATACGACGTGGATGGCCGGGAATACACCGGCACACGCTGGAGGCGCATCATTTACCAGGGCCACCGCGCTGCGGAAATCTCGCGGAAATCCGCGCATAAAACGGATGTGGCCGCGCTCATGGAACAATACCCGCCCGGCACCAAGATAGTCTGCTATGTGAACCCGCAGGATCCCACCGATGCCGTGCTGGAGCACCAATCCCGGGCCGCACTCTACACCCTCTGGTGGCCCCTGATCTTCGCCATGGGCGGCGTCGGGATCATGTGGTCAGCATTCAGGAAAAAAGTGGCCCGCGGCTGAAATTCCGGGAGCTTGCGCCCGGCGCCTCAAGCGGCAGCGAAGTCGCTCATGGTCCGCAGAATGATAGCGATTGAGCAGGCTCCCGCGTCCGGATGGCCGATGCTGGCCGGCCCCAGGGTTTTGGCACGTCCCAGCGTGGCGATGAGCGCCTTGCTGGCCTCCCGTCCGGCCTCACCAGCTGCCGCGATTCCCGGCAGGGCGGTGAAGAGCGGCTCCGCAGTCAGTGCCTGGGCCGCCTCCGTGGCTGGATGCAGCGCATCTATCATGGTCTTGTCGCCCGGCTTGGCCTTCCCCCGGGCCATCACGCCATCACACGCCCCACGGAGAAATACAGCCATCCCTGCGGAGGTCAACTCCGTGGCCCCTGCCAGCGCCTTGCCCCCATCCCGAAACAGCGTGCCGAAGAGCGCCCCGCTGGCCCCGCCCATGGAGGAAATCATAGCCATGCCCGCTGACGTGAAGAGCTTGTCCACACCATCCGCCCCACTCATGCCAGCCAGCTTTTCCTTCACCGCTGTGAATCCCCGGGCCATGCCGAGCCCGTGGTCACCATCACCCAGATTACGGTCGGCTTCGCTCAGTTGCGGTTCGCTGGCAATAATCTGGTCGGCCACGCAGAGCAGCATGGATTTCACTTCTTCGGCGGTCAGGCTTTGTTTGGGCATAAATTAAATGGACGGGTGATACGTTGCCCGCTTATCCGGGCAACTCGCCGGGATGGCAAGCGATTCCGCATGGCCGGGCAGTGGCCCGGGCGCGGGCACTCCAGTCGGAACAAAATTGTGGTGTGGGTTTTGCCTCGTTTTGCCTCCGACTAACCCGGATCCCGGCGTCGCCCGTGGAACGGGTTCCCGGCCGCAGATTAGCCTAGCCTAGCCTAACACACATGGGGAACGGACCCGGCAGCGGTTAGCCATGGGCAAAGGAAAACCTGCACCACAATTTCCGAGCACAGGTAGTGAGGCTCACGGGTTTGCTGTTTTTACCGGCTCGGTCGTTGCGGGCACTGGGGCTGGGCCATTACTGAAAGGATCGGTCGCGGCTGGGCTGTTCCTCACTGATTCCATTTGTTCCGTGTTCAGTCCTGAGTTTCCTAGGGCGTGGTCCGCAGCTGTGGGGTCTTTCTTTTTCCATGCCTGGTAGGCTGTGGAGGTGGAAGAGATGCGGGTAGAGGGATCGGTGATGGTTCCTGCCCAGACCATGGCGCTCTCGGGATCCTTCCCGCTGGCTGCCCGGACAAAGGCCTGACGGGCGGGATCGAGCTGTGGCCCCTGGGGCTGATCTTTGAGCCAGGTGCCTGCTGCGTTTACGTCGACCATGGCCCAGCCGCTGACGACTTGAGAATACAGCCCGGGTTTCTGCTCCTCAGTGGCGCCCTCCATCATAAAGGCGGCTCCCTTTTTGGGATCGCTCATGAGCAACATGGATCCCATGGTCGAGCGCAATTCGGCCTGCTCCGTCGCGGGTTGCTTCCTGACCCATTCCATGGCCTGATCAGGGGCGGTCATGGCCATCTGTCCGATCAGCATCTGCCGGGCCTGTTTGCGCTCGGTTTCATCAGGCATGGCGTCCACTTTGTCGAAGAGCTTCTGGCGCTTTTCATCGTCAAACATAGCGGACTGAAGCATGCCGGCGATGGCCATGGTCCGTCCCTGCCCCTCGATTTCCTCTAGGCGTTTGAAAGCCTGGTCCGGGTCCCTAGCAGCCATGCTGGCGAATAGCGAGGCTAGGACCATACTGTTGCTGCCAAACATTCCGCTGCCTGTCTCTTCCGGCTGGCCTTTATACCATTTCCAGACAGCCTCCGGATCTTTTTCCGCCCATGCGCTGACGATGCCCATTTTAGACATTCCTGCCATCATCCCGTTCCCCGCAGCATGCTCTTCGGCATACTTCATGGCGGCAGGTCCATCGGATTCCGCCCATTTGGCCAGCAGGGTCATCTCCAGCAGCATTTTTTGTTGAGGATCAGTGATGCCTTCCACCTCTGAAAGCGCGGCGATGATGTCCGCTGGCTGGATGGCATCGAGGAGGGCCATGACCTTCATCATGGCCATGGGGTTCTGCATGGCGCCCCCGCGCATGGCGTTCTTAGCCTTGGCCAGGATTTGTTTCACGGTTAGTGGTTTGGCGGAGGCCTGTCCGGCCGCGCTGGTGGCTCCTCCGCTGCCGCTTGCGTTGCCTCTCCCGGCAATGGCGGAGGGATTGCCGGAGGAATTGTTAGTGCCGCGACTGGAGGCGCTGTCTGCGGCGGCGGATGCCGTCTGGTTCCGTCCGGCGAAGTATGCTAGGGTCAGAGTTCCGAGCCAGAGAATGCCGGTGCCGGCGATCATGGGCGTGCTTAGTTTCATGGTGTGGTGGCGGTGTGGGTTCAGTTGCTGGGTGGCAGTGGGGAATCGGGATTATTGAAAGCGAGGTTAGCGGGGATTGCCGGCACTGATGCGCATGAACCAGCCCTGGAGCCGGTAGAGCCCACTGGAGGTGAGGAGCCAGCGGCGGTGCAGCAGCCACGAGAGCGGAAAAAGTGCCATTCCGGCGATGGGCATCCAAAGGACGGGAAAGGTGGAGTCCAACACCAGGGGAGAGGTGAGTACCACCGCCGGGCTGAGGCACAGGGCCATTCCCAGCGTCATGGCGAAGGAGGGACGGCGGACATTGATGGCCAGGATCAAGCTCATGATGCTGGACAGAAAAATAAAGATACACAGGGCACGGCTCCATTGATCACTCCACCGCCCGAGCAGGTTGTATATGCCTGAAGCAAATGTGAACAGCAAAAGAACATAGGCAGCCGGGCGGACAGTCTGGATCAGGGCCAGCCTGCTGCGGCTCAGAGGCATGGCCCGCATCAGCCTGGCCAGGCCGGCTGACCGGGCAAAAAGCGGCGTGATCATCATGACACAGCTCATTCCGAGGGAAAGAAAAATGACAGGCGGGGTTTTCATGGCGGCATTCACTCCAGGACTACTGGCTCCTGCCATGAATTCCTGCATCATGACCACAAAAAGCGCCATGACCCAGAGCAGGACCAGCCCGCAGATTTCCTGCCTCCACCACAGCCTCCAGCCTCCTGGACCGGCAAGCGCTGAGCGTGGAGACCGGAGCGGCAAAGCGGTGCCGGCGGGACCGCGCACCACGGCCCGTTGCTCCACCATAGCGTGAGTCGTAAACCATGAGACGAAGCTCAGCAGAGCCATGATGGTCAGGACAATGAGGCTCCCTGTTCCCAACCCACTCCATCCGGAGGGAAGGATGAATGAGATCCAAATGGCAGAGGAAATGCTCAGGCCCCAGAGCGTGCCGATGAGGATGTCCATTATTTTTCCCGCTACCGAGCTGGATGGCCGCACCGGCAGGCTGGTGAGAAGAAACTGCAAGGTGCCGGAGATCAATACGGAGAGGAGCAGGTGGAAGGCCATGTCGGCGGGTGCGGGCGCGGGCGTTCCCAAAAGGCCGCAG
>JAYVJI010000595.1:0-4712 GCA_043769435.1 Verrucomicrobiota bacterium | reverse complement strand
TTCATTCACCGACTTTTCCCGCCACGGCCGGGCGGGCATGGAGATCTCCAATTTGCTGCCTCATACCCAAAAAATAGCAGACGACATCTGCCTCATCCGCACGATGCACACGGAGGCGATCAATCACGATCCGGCGATCACATTTTTTTGTTCCGGAAATCAAGTGCCGGGGCGGCCATCGATGGGTGCGTGGGCTTCCTACGGGCTCGGCAGTCTGAATGCCAATCTGCCGGCCTTCATCGTGCTGGTTTCCAAAAATGCCTCGCGCGATCAACCGCTCTACTCGCGACTGTGGGGTTCAGGCTTTCTACCCAGTGAACATCAGGGTGTGCAGTTCCGCGCGGGGAAGGAACCGGTGCTCTATCTGACGAATCCGGAGGGCGTGAGTCCGGAGGTGCGCCGCAGGATGCTGGATGCGCTGGGGCAGCTCAATGGTTATCAAGCGGCACAGCATCTGGATCCAGAGATCGAGGCCCGGGTGGCCCAGGCAGAGATGGCTTTCAGGATGCAGTCCAGTGTGCCTGAGGTCACTGATCTTTCCGGTGAGCCGGAGTCCACCTTTGCGCTCTATGGCCCGGACAGCCGGATCCCCGGCACCTATGCCGCGAACTGCCTGCTGGCGCGGCGGCTCATCGAGCGGGATGTCCGCTTTGTGCAGCTCTTTCATCAGGGCTGGGACCAGCATGGGGACGTGGTAGGCGGGATCTCACGGCAGTGCGGCCAGACTGACCAGGCGTCCGCCGCACTGGTCACAGATCTGAAGCAAAGGGGCTTGCTCGATGATACGCTGGTGGTCTGGGGCGGAGAGTTTGGACGCACGGCCTATTGTCAGGGGAAGATGTCAGGGAATAACTACGGGCGTGACCATCATCCCCGCTGTTTCAGTATTTGGCTGGCGGGAGGCGGAGTGAAGCCCGGCCATACTCATGGTGTCACGGACGACTACGGCTACAATATTCTGGACGGCGGCGTGCATGTCCATGACCTTCATGCCTCCATGCTGCATCTGCTGGGAGTGGATCATGAAAAACTGATCTTTAAACATCAGGGTCGTTACTTCCGGCTCACAGACATCGCGGGCACACTGGTGAAGCCGATTCTGGGATAACCGCAGCCGCAAGGCGAGGGCGGGCATGAAAATTACGGAACTGCGGAAAATTCATGCGGTATTAACTCCATTAGGATATTCTCTCCTGCATTCAAACTTTTCAGAATACCAATTTCCATGACCAAACGCCTCCCCTTATTATTCTCGCTGCTGCTTACTTTCTCAAACGGGACGCTGGGGGCGGACCCTGTAATTTCCGAATTTGTAGCGCAAAACGACAATGGCATTGCAGATGAGGACGGTCTCAAAGCTGACTGGATCGAGATTCACAACCCATCGCCGGTCTCCTTTAATATGGACGGCTGGTTCCTTTCGGACAACATTCTGAACCGGACAAAGTGGCGGTTTCCGGCAGTGGCGATAGAGCCCGGCGGGTTCCTTGTAGTGTGGGCGAGTGGGAAGGACCGGCGGATCCCCGGGGCTCCGTTACATACGAATTTCTCATTGAAAAACACGGGCGAATATCTCGGCCTGACCCGCCCGGATGGAGCCACCGTGGCCCAGGAATATGCGCCTGAATTTCCTAATCAAGACTCCGACCGAGGATATGGTCTGGCGTTCGAGCGCACGACGCTGCTGGCTGAAGGTGCCAACGCCGACTACCGGGTGCCCGTCTCTGCCGCGCAGCTGCCAGCGGACTGGAACAGTGCAGCGACCACACCCGCAGGTTGGACTACGGCCAAGCCTACCGGCCTAGGTTTTGGCCTCACTTTGCCTGGCATGACCATCACCGTGCGGGCTAAAAACACCGCGAGCGGGGCGCTCAACAGCTCTGCGGACGTGCTGACGCTGCTCTCAAGGCCCTCTGGCCATGCAGACATTCGCAGCGAGACCACCAGCATCCTCAGCACCTTCAACGTCCTGGGCGAGGGCGCCGACGGACGTTACGGAGGCAATAATCTCCCGCCGGCAGGAGTTCTGGACGACTACGTTTACCGGGCCACCGGCATCCTAACCATTCCTGTGGCCGGGCCATACACTTTTGGTCTCAACAGCGATGACGGCGGGCGCATCTCTATAGACGGTGCCATCGTGATGGATGACCCTACCCTGCATGGTCCCGGTGATCACCTAGGAACCGTGACCCTGACTGCTGGAAATCATACGTTTGATGCATGGTTCTGGGAGCGGGGAGGCGGAGATGAAGGTGAATTTTATGCGGCAGCCGGGACGTTCTCGACGTGGAACATCGCGATGCAACTGGTGGGCAATGTCGCCGCTGGAGGGCTGGCGACTTTCACTCCGCCGCTGGGCAGCGGTGCGTCCGGCGGGATCATACGGACCAACATCGAGAGCGTCATGAAAAATGTGAACGCCTCTGCCTTTATCCGAGTGCCGGTGAATGCGCCAGCTCCGGGCAGCGCCTACACATCGCTCTCTTTATTGATGCGCTACAATGATGGCTTCAGCGCATGGCTCAATGGCGCGCCGGTGGCGTCCAGCAACGCTCCGGGCGCACTGGCGTGGAACTCCGCAGCAGCGGCTCCCCGGTCGCTGGATCTGGCGTTCGCCCCTCAGGCTTATAACATTTCCGCCTCGTTGCCCTCACTGCTAAGCGGGACAAATCTGCTGGCTGTTCAGGGACTGAATTCCAGCGCTGGAAGTGCTGAATTTCTGGTGCTGCCGGAAATAGTAGCTGGCAGTCTGCCTGCGGTGCCGGTCAACGGATTTTTCAATACGCCAACTCCGGGAAGCATCAACACCGCGATCAGTTCGCTGGGTAAAGTCGCGGACACAGTGTTCACTCCCCGGCGCGGGATCTACCCGGATGCGCTGGTCACTGCGGTTCCGTTCCCCGTGACTATCACCTGCTCAACTCCGAGCGCCACCATCCGCTACACAACGAATGGGATAGCGCCAACGGCGACCACAGGCACGGCATATACCGGCCCCATTCAGATCACGTCTACCACCACGCTGCGGGCCGCTGCTTTCCGCCCGAATTGGGAGCCTACGAATGTGGATACGCATACCTATATTATCCCAGCGGATGTTATTTTTCAATCCCCGGGCGGACAGGTCCCGGGCCCGACATGGCCGGTGCCGGACGCCAACGGCAAGGTCAATGGCCAGGTCATTGATTACGGAATGGACCCTGATATCGTGGGGGCCTTTGATCCGTTAGGCCTGACTGCTCAAAACGCTCAGGTAGTCGCGGCATTGAGAGCCCTGCCGGTCATTTCCATCGTGGGGGATAACAACATTTTCTTCAATACCGCGACGGGGATCTATGTGAATCCCGGTGGACGCGGTCTCGCTTGGGAGCGCACCTGCTCGCTAGAGTGCATCAACGACCCGGCAGGTGGTTTTCAGGAAGACATAGGCGTCCGGACACGCGGTGGGTATTCCCGCAGCGGTGACAATCCCAAGCACTCGTTTCACTTTTACTTCCGAAAGGAATACGGAGCAGGAAAGCTGGACTACCCGATCTTCGGTGATGAGGGGACATCAACGTTCAATCAGATCGACCTCCGCACCGCACAAAACTATTCGTGGTCCTTTGGCGGTGACAGTAATAACACCTTTCTAAGGGAGGAGTTTTGCCGGCAGACACAGCTGGATGCAGGGAATCCCGGGAGCCGGGTGAAGTATTGTAATCTTTACATCAATGGGCAGTACTGGGGGCTCTATAACTTCGATGAGCGCACCGAGGCAGACCATTGCTCGACGTACCTCGGCGGGGTCAAGGAAAACTGGGACGTGGTAAAATGCGAGCAGGACTCCGGCTACAGCACGGGAGCAACCGACGGCAATACGATCGCCTGGAATCTGCTGGCCACCAAGGCTAATCCCCGCACCATCACCGGGACCGTATGGGCGAGGCAGACGCTGACGCTCGCGCAGTATTACGACCTTCAAGGCCTAGGGCCGGACGGGGTGACGCCGAATGGTTCGCCGGTGTTGCTGGATGTGGATGCTCTGATCGACTACATGCTGATCACATTCTGGACGGGAAATCTGGACGGGGCGACGTCGGCATTCCTAGGCAATGACCGCGGTAATAACTGGTTTGGTGCCCGGGACCGCACCGGAACCAAGGGGTTCATCTATTTTGTACACGACTTTGAGCACACGCTCTTCAATACAGGCGAGGACCGGACCGGTCCCTATAATCGCCCCATGACTACCTCCGCAGAATGGGATGCCAAGTTGATCAATTACAATCCGATGTTCCTGCATGCTGACCTCATGGACGTCCCGAATTACAAGTCGCGGTGGCACAACCGAGTGCAGCAATTGTTCTTCAACGGGGGCGTGCTGAGTCAGGCGGCTAACACCGCCCGGATCAACAAGTTTGCAGCCATCGTAAATACGGCCATCGTCGCAGAGTCTGCACGCTGGGGCGATGCCAAGACCGCCACTCCGTTGACGCGCTCCAACTGGGCATCTGCACGGGATTCCATCCTGAACGGTTACCTGCCGGTCCGCACTGCGACGGTGCTCTCACAGCTGAGGGCAGACGGGCTCTATCCACCCCTTGATGGCATCACTTTTCTTCCGCCCGGCGGCTATACGCTGAGCACTGCGCCGCTCAACATGTCAGGCCCTTCCGGACGGGTGTGGTACTACACCGTGAATGGCAGCGATCCCATGTTGCCCAACG
>JAYVJI010000594.1:0-4428 GCA_043769435.1 Verrucomicrobiota bacterium | reverse complement strand
ACCGAACTGAAAGTGCGCTCGGGTAAAATCACCGGGATGGGCATCTTCAAAGCCCTTGAGTATGCCACGGGTGAGAGTCGGCTGACCCAGCCGGTCCTCCAGGGAGGCGTCATCAAATTCCGGACTAGCGGCACTTCTGACGTGGGAGGTTTTGCCTTGGACAGTAAGGAGATACTGCTGGATTGCGGTCCCGATCTCAAGCTGGGGGTGAAAGTAGCGCACAAACGCGGTTCCACCGAAATTGATCTCAACGATGCCAATTCCTTTACGAATTCCCGGGCCGCCACAGAGGGGACGCTGCAGATCGGACTTTCCCCGGAAATGGCCGCGAAGGTGACCCCGGCTGTGCAGGCTACCTATCTCAAGGAAGAGAGTGGCGGCTACCGCTGGATGACTGTTCCGCTGGAGGACCTGAACATGCCTGGCAAATCGATGGCGGATGACATTCTGAAACTGAGCAAGCCATAGTGAGTACCGTGGTGAGTGCGATGTTGATGCCCTGAATGAATCCCCCTGTCCTAGGCCTGATCAGCGGCAACGGCGTCTACCCGCATACCATGGCGCGAGCGGCACGGCGTGCGGGGGTGCTGCGGCTGGTGGCAGCTGGATTTGAAAATGAAACCCGCGCGGACCTTGCTGAAATCGTGGACGCCATGGAATGGATGCGCGTCGGCCAACTGGGAAAGCTCATCAAATTTTTCCGGCGACATGAGGTCCAGTACGCGGTGATGGTGGGGCAAATCGCTCCGAAAAACCTCTTCGACCTCAGGCCGGATATGCGCATGCTGGTCATGATAGCAAGGCTGCGGGAAAGGAATGCCGAGAGTCTTTTCGGGGGCATCGCGCGTGAACTGGCGAAGGACGGCATCACGCTCCTGCCAGCGGTTTCCTATCTTGAAGATCAGATGGCTGGAGTGGGCCACCTCCATGGCCCGCCGCGGAAGGCGCGGGACATGGACGATGTACTTTATGGTTTCAAAATCGCCCGGGAGACCAGCCGTCTGGATATTGGTCAAACCGTCATCGTCCGGCATGGCACGGTGCTGGCGGTGGAGGCATTTGAGGGAACGAACGACTGCATCCGGCGCGGCGGGGCCATGGGTAAAGGCATGGCGACCATGGTCAAGGTGAGCAAACCGGGCCAAGACCTGAGATTCGATGTCCCAGTGGTCGGGGCTGACACGATCAACACTGCCGCTGCGGCCGGTATCCGGACTATCGCGGTGGAAGCCCGTTCCACCCTCATTCTGGAGGCGGAGGAGGTGGCGCAGTTATGCCTCCGTCACGGCGTGGCCCTGGTGGGAGTGGAGGCAGCAGTATGAATGCTACGGCCATCCTCCGCACCCGGAGCCGGACCTATCGCCGGCACGGCGCCGTCGTGAAGTCAGCAACTGCACCACCCGGGGCGCTGGCGTTTTTTGTCAATGACTTCAGCATGAGCGACCCCTGTCCTTGGCATGTTTTCAGCGACGATGCCCCAGGCCCGAAGCCGGCTGCCGGCGGGCTGCCGGCCGGTCCATGGGAGGACCCTGACAAGGGTGAATTCTCTGAAATTTTCGAAAGTGTCATGGCCGGTATCCGGGACCGCAGCCTGACAAAGGCCGTCCCTGTGAGCACCGCCTCCGCGACGCTGGAGCATCCGCCCGGGCAGTGGCTGCAGGACCGGCTGCTGCGGGATGATTTTCCGCCTGGCTCCGGACACGCCTTTATGTGGGATGCGGGAGAGCAGGGTTTCGGCGGGTTGACCCCGGAGTTGCTTTTCAACCTAGAGGGCCGTGAACTGACCACCATGGCTCTGGCCGGCACCGCAGACGCAGCTCATGCAGACGAACTCCTGCATCGCCCCAAGCTCGCGCGCGAGCACGCCATCGTGGTGGATGAGTTGCGCCGCCGGCTCCAGCCGCTGGGAGAGGTCCATGCAGGTGAACGTGAGGTCGTGGCCCTGGGTACGCTTTTTCACCTGCGCACCGCCTTGCGTGTGACCCTGCGTGAGGAGCCGCAGGGAACGGCATTCAATGCGTTGATCCATCTACTCCATCCCACTCCGGCTTTGGGGATCTCGCCCCGCACCCCTGCCAGCATGGCCCTGCTGCACAGCTGGCGGACCAGGATGCATACGCCGGCTTTTTTCGGCGCACCCTTTGGAGCAGCATGGCCGGGAGGAGCTACCGTGCTCGTCGCCATCCGCGGGTTCTTCTGGGATGCTGGCAGACTGCACCTGCCGGCAGGCTGCGGGCTCGTGGCCGGCAGTGAGGCCACCAGCGAGTGGGAGGAAATGGAACTCAAGCGCGCCTGGGTGCGCCGCTCATTTGGAACGTCATGAATCTACTGCCCGTCGAAGTCATCCGGGCGTCCCTCCATGCCGGGGTCACGGAATTCGTAGTCTGCAGCGGGGCCAGAGACAGCCCCCTCATCGTGGTCCTAGCAGCGGCAGAGGCCGGCGGCATCAGGCTTTGGCAGCACTTTGAAGAGCGCGCGGCAGCATTCTTTGCCCTGGGCCGGATCCGGGCCACCGGCCGCCCGGTGGCCGTCATCACCACCAGCGGGACCGCAGTGGCAGAACTCCTCCCCGCCATCATTGAAGCCCACTACCAAGGCCTGCCGCTGGTCGCCATCACCGCAGACCGCCCCGCTTGTTACCGCCGCTCCGGAGCACCCCAGAGCATCGCACAGCCGGGAATCTTTGGCCCCTATGTCAGCGCCTGCCATGATGTAGAACTCCCCGGATCTGTCCCTGTCCTCGTCGCCCACCGCGCGCCGCTACACCTGAATATCTGCCTGCCGGAGCCAGACAGCGCGTTATTCCCTGCTATCCGGACCGCCGCGCAAAGCCTCACCCCGCTGGCCCCTGCTATGCCTCCTCCGCAGGCAGCTCCCGGTCCTCCTACCACGGCAGGAGCTACCCGGCTCATCCTCTGTGGCGACATCCTCCCAGCAGAGCAGCCCATAGTCCTCCGGACCATCATCAGGCTTGGCGGACTGGTCTACGCGGAGGCCGCCAGCGGCCTGCGGGACCACCCCGCGCTTGGTGATCGCCTCCTGCGCTGCGGGGATGCATCCCTAGCTGACTTGCCGGTGCAGGAAATATTCCGGTTCGGTGGAGTGCCTGCCTGCCGGTTCTGGCGCGATCTGGAATCCGCTCCGGAAATTCCTGTCACATCGTGGGCACCCAGTGGCTACAGCGGCCTAGCCCGGCCCTCCACGCTCTGCCGGAGCCTCACGGACATCCCGGCAGTTCTGCCTGCCCAGGGTGAGACCGCAGAAATCATCGAGCGCGAAAACCGCCTCCAGCACCGGCTGCGCAGCCTGCTCAATACCCACCCGGAGTCCGAGCCCGCGCTGGTGGCACGGCTGAGCACGGCTATCCCATCCCCTGCCGTCATCCTCACAGGAAACAGCCTCTCCGTGCGCGAGTGGAATCTCTGCGCCGTGTCCCGTAGCGGTCACGAGGTCCATGCCCTGCGGGGAGCCAACGGGATCGATGGGAATCTGTCCGCGTTCCTCGGCCTCGCTGCCAGCCACCAAGAGGCATGGTGCCTCACCGGTGACCTCACCGCGCTCTATGATTTATCTGCCCCATGGATGCTCCGCCAACTACCCCCCGGGCGGCGGCGTTTTGTGATCATGCACAACAAGGGCGGCAAAATATTTTCCCGCCTGCCAGCTCTCCATGGCCTGAACACACGCGAGCGGCAACTGATGGAAAACCCCCACCAGATCCGCTTCAGCGCCTGGGCGAGGCAGTGGGACATGGACTACCTCTGCGGAGGCTCTTCAGTCCTGCGGGACCCACGCCAGATCGAGAGCCTAGGTGATCACGCAGTCATCGAACTGACGCCCGACCCTGTGCAGACCAGCGCCTTCTGGGAGGAATGGGCCCGCGCCGCGCGTGAGCTGTAGGCAAGAGGCAACCCTAGAAACCGGAGTTAAACCAAAAGGGAAAATGGATTGGGCCCCTAGCCTGCCATAGCTTGACCTCGCCTTGAAACGCAAGGCATTGAGCTTCAATTCAAGCGCTAATCAATCATCACGAGTTTTCGCACAATCTGCTAGGGTGGCGGGCGGCCATGAGAACCCAGCCGGAAATCCGGGCTGAGTTTGTGAAGGAAATGCGCCGCTTCCTACCTGCGAACACGGTGTGGGACACGGTTGCAAAAGGTGCCTACTGGCAATTTTCTACCGCGATGATTGACGAGCAAATCACTAAGGCATTGACCGCCGAATAGTTCACATTTCGCAATCCATTTTCCACTTATGAAACACACCACCTGCCCCGGCTCCGTCGCTCCATCACTCACGCGGCGCGGCTTTCTCCAACAAGCCTCCGCGGGCTTCGGCATGCTCGCGCTGAATGGATTGTTTTCCCGCGAGGCCAGCGCGGCGGCGCACTTCGCGGCGAAGGCGAAGAACGTCATCTTTTGCTTCATG
>JAYVJI010000593.1:0-5830 GCA_043769435.1 Verrucomicrobiota bacterium | reverse complement strand
CCGCCGAAGTTTTCGCTGAACGAATGCAGGCCGCGGAGTAGTTTACCATCCTTGGGCGCATCAAATGAGGCGATGATCATCCATGCTTTTTTTTCCGGGTGAAACCAGAAGCCGGAGTAAACGGTGTGCGTCTCCTGCGCTTTGGCTGTGAGGAAAAACCGCTGCTTTTCACCTGTCTTCCATGGATAGACTAGGTGGCTATGGCCGCCGGTGCCTTCATGCCCGAAAACACTGCCCTCCACTCCTTCTCCATGGGAAAGCATTTTGGTGTGATTTTCCTCCGAAACCGTATCGCGGGTAGTGGCAGTGCCCCCTTCCGCAGCATCCCAGACGCTGAAAATGATGCGGCGTTCATGTGCATGATTCACCTGCATCCCTAGGTAGCCCCGGGAAAAGCCGCAGGCCATGTAGAACGTGTAGACGGGGTCCTCTACAGCAGTCACTTCATTGTAAAATCCCGTGACGTCATCGCCGTTCACCTTGTAGGAAAGATGCACACTGGCCGCATTCCGGCGCGGCAACAGATTGAAATGAGCCCCGGCAGCGGCCGCTCCATCAAGGTCCAGACTGATGATATCTCCGGCTTTCTGTCCCGGCTGGTTGAGTGATTCTAGGATGATTTTGGTGTAGCCAGGAGCCTTGATTTCAAAGCCTCCAGAAGTTACCTGGCGGGCAGTCCCGTCTCCGGTGACGGTAAATTCATGCGATTTTTCACCCACGCTGAGCTTGAATTTCGAAACGACACCGCTGTCCACTTTTGCTGTTATCTTTGCCTCCAGCGCTCCGGCTGGTTTCAATTCGCCATACCAAGCCACCTTCAGCTCAGGATTTTGCCAATTAAATACTCCCCGGGCTTTTGAGGTCTGGAGGGCATCGAAATCAGGCAGCCCGTAGGCGGTGCAGCCGGGCACAGAAATGCCCGCCTGGAGAGAAGCGGTCAGGAGGAGGCAAGCAAAAGCGTTTTCTATGATCATAATAAAGCAGGGAATCCGCGTCACTGGTTGGCCAGCTTTCTGCAAATGCAAAATCCGATACTTACCGGATGCGGAGGATGCGGAGGATGCGGAGGATGCGGATGGCACCCGGCTGCTCAGTTCCGGAAGGATTCTGGATTCTGGATTCAAGATAACTGGATTATTCTCTTTTCAGCCTGCCACTGCTGAGGAATGGTCCTGCCTGATTCTATGTCCCAGCCACTACCTGAACACCGTGATTTTATCCACAGCGAGGAGTTCCTGCACCGCCTCATGCGCCGGCAGTTGCGCTTGTCCGTGACTTGTGCGCTGTGTTTCGGAACCCTCCTGCTGGGCTTGCCGCTCTTGAACTATTTTGCGCCTGATTTCATGGCCACCCGGGTTGGAGGATTTACCCTGTCATGGCTCATCCTCGGAGTGCTCTTCTTTCCGCTAGTCTGGGTGATCAGCGGCTACTTCATCCGAAAATCCCTGAGAATGGAAAAGGAAGAGGCAGCTTCGGCAGCGGCAGAAAACAAGCACAGGTCTGAACAATAGTAGGGATTGATTAAATTTCAGGGGTCAAAACGCAGCACCGCATCGCACTTGTGAGAATCCGTTGAAGTAATTGCAATAGTTGCCATAATGGCTTTGACAATAGATATGGAAATGGTAGATTATACAAATAATAGCCAATTTTCAGATGCCAAAACTATTTGCACAATCAGGACATTCCTTAGACCTCCCCGATCGGGAAGTGGTTTTTGGGAGTTCCATTAATTGCGATATACCTCTCACGGCGGAGGGTTTGATAGAGCGGCATTTTGTAATCGGCCACGGTGTCCTGCGCGATCTCAGCGGGAGAAATCCAGGCACTTTGGTGAACGGTGAGCTGGTGGATAGGGCGGCCATTCACCACGGTGATGTGATCAGCGTAGGCTCGCTAAAGCTGGGGTATTGGAATCCCGCTCCGGAGCCACGGTCTGGAGAATCTGGCTCTCCATTTCTGGCTGGTTCCGTGTATAGCGGCCCCGCTCCTCTTTCCCTGTCGCAAACCGGCCCCACACCCGCTGCCGGGAACAACCTGGGATTGAACCTGCCCCCGTTGCAGTCTACTCCCTTGGCCACTCCGATTTCCCTTGGCAACACGCCTCTGGTATTGCCATCCATCACCAGTCCGGTTCCTTTACCGGAATACCCGATCGATTCCAGACAACAGGCATCGGCACCTGTCCCATTGGATGAGGAAGTGGCTTTTGTGCCCCAGGAAACCGCCCCGGTAGCAGCGCCCGTACCATCACGCCACACGGCCCGGGTAGCGGCAGACGCCCATCCTAACAGGAAGCCCGCCCCGCCGAAACCGCCACGCGTCACTCTGGCGAGCGCCCCTATTCCCGCGCCCACCCCATTTTCAGCGCCCGAGCAAGCCCCTGCGGCTGAGATCCGCTCTGCGCCGGTGCCGCTTCCGCCTCCCCTGCCCCAGGCAAGATCAGTTGAGGCTACTCCTCCGCTGCCTGCCCCACCTGAGAAAGCGAACACTACCGCCGTGCCCACCGCGTGGATGAATCCCCTACAAGTGAGAGAAGCAGTTAACCAGCCGGCAGAGCGCGCGACGGGGACTATCGTTCCAGTTGATGGCGGGCTCCAGATCCAGGCACCGCCACTTAAAATGAGAAAGAAACGGCGTGTGCTCGTCCGGCATCCGGGAGCCATCGCTGCGATCACGATTCTGACCGGCATAGGAGCATGGTCCTTCACAGGCTCAGGGCAGGAGAGCATCAGGTCATTCAGCAAGCAGGCTGCTGACTACCTGCGGCCTGCGGAGGCAGCGGAGATCACGCCTACTGAACCCGGCCAGAGCGTCCCCGGTGCTGCAGCTATTGAGCAGCAGGCATCCGCAGCAGACTCCCTCCTGCCACAGTCTGATCACCGTGACATCATAAAATCATTCCTAACAGAGCGGACCACCACGCTCTGTTATGCTGACCTCAAGCAGTTGATGCCATATTATAACAATATGGCGAGCGGCCGGAGTTTGCCGGCGCAGCGGGAAATGTCGGAGGCTTTCCACAAACACTACGGAATTTTTCTGGAAGGGTTTGATCAATTCACCTGCTTGAGGGGCACTGGCAAAGACGAATTCCTTTTTATCCTCTCTGCCGAAAAGCCCGTGAACGTGGAAGCAATTTTCGGCATTCCAAAGGACCGCTATCAGGCCCACGCCTTCCCTGCATCCAGAAAGCAGCGCCTGCCCAGGCCACACCAGGTCACCACCGCTGCAAATCTGCCACTGTCTGCCGGGCTATATGATCCCTACACGCTTATTTTAGGTAAGAAAACGTGGGTGGATTCGATTTTTAACGGAGACGGTGCTCCCGGCCTGCGTGAGGCGACCTGCCTCTTCCCGGTCCGCGCCTTCAAGGAGCCTGGGGCGCTCATCATGGTGGAGCGTCTCGCACCAGTAGAAATTACCGCCGGCAGCGTGCTCTATGAGACCTCTGTTTCCAATCTCTTTCTGCGCAGCAAAGGAAACTCGACGCTCACCCTGACCCGTCATCCGGAGGCCAAGACCGAGGACTTCGTGGACCAAGCTAGCGCAGCGCTGAAGCAGCAGGCAGCACAGATAGCCAGCGCTGTGCAAAAGTCTGCGGAACCGGTTTTGAAAGCGAAATCCGGAACCCCAGATCCTGTGGAAACTCAAGAAACGATCAACGATTCTGAAGCGACCATCCCGATTCCAGCGGGAGAGGCACTCATCGCCCAGGCGATCGAAGGTGTGGCCAGAACATTCATGAGTAAATCCCCCATGGTCGAGCTGATCCTGTCCGCACATGACGCCGTGATCAACTTCAACAAAGCCCGGCAGACCAAAGCCGATGAAGCGATGCGGGCAGACACTGTGCCCATGGCGCTTCAGCTCCTGATGACAGGCATCAATGGTGGTGGAGCGCTGCGTGAGCGGGTCTTCCGGATTCCCCGGATTGAGCCCGCTCAGATGGAGTCCTTCTCCAGCCTGCTGGCCATGGAGGAGAAAGTGGGACTGGTATTCCGTCCGAATGCCGACAAGATAAGCCCGGCGATCTCTGAGCTGGCCATGAAAGCCAGAGACTACCGCAACGCAGAACTGGTGGCCAGCCTTTGGATCAAATCCGGCATCCCCGCCACCGAGGCCACGGACGCTGCCACAGCTGTGAATAAAGCCCAGGAATGGGGCAAGGGGGAAGGCATCAACGAGCGCTCCGCCCTAGGGCTGCCTGTCCTAACGGATGGCGAAGTTAAAGGCGTGCTCAAACTCATTTCCATGCAAAACGGTAAACTCAGCTGGAAGCCCGGCGAGGCAGGATACCGGAGCTGGCTGCGCAATGTCGGTGGCAAGGTTGAGCAGGCCCAGATCGCGCCGGGATCAGCGGGCAGCATAGAAAAATCCGGAGGCAAACAGGCCCGCCCATTCCAAAGTTTGAAAGAGGCGGCACGTCCCGCGCGCGTCATGACTCCCCGCTGATTTTCAGCCCGGACGGCCCGTCCGTAAATTTTGTTTCGCCTGGAGATCAGGCAGGATTGCTTTTTGCCAGGCGTGCTGCGAATGTTGGGCTTACTCATGTCTGCCAAAATTCGTTTCCAATCCGCCGCCACTACCGGCATCGTCCTAGCCAAAGTCGGCAATCCACAACGCGAAGAATCGCTGCAAACCTCCAGAGAGGTCTTCAAGGTCTCCGCCGATGATCAGGAGGCCCTCACCGCGCTCTTTCTCAAACCGTTCAAAAATCTCACCGCGCACCGGTTCGCCCATCATTCAAATCTCGACCACCACGAGATGAACAGTATTTCCCGGTCCTTATTCACCGCGCCCGGATCATTGCTGGAAAAAGGGTGCGAGATCGCAAGCCGGCTGTATTCCAAATCCAATCATCCTAACATTAAATCAGGGGATTTGTGCATCTCCCTGATCGATGACATCGAGCTGGACGGCGACCATGTCCAAGGCCTCTGCATCCTCAAAGCAGAGAGTACCGTCCCCTTTCTCAGCATCGTCGCCCGAGATGGTGACCTGCAGCTTTCCACAGACCAGGGTATCAATCCCGACAAGATCGATAAAGGATGCCTGATTCTGAACCACAACAAGGACGACGGCTATTATGTGTTGACCTTCGACCGGGGAGGAGCTGAGTCGCGCTTCTGGATCCGTGAATTCCTCGGTGTCCAGCCGGTCCCAGATGCCGCCTTTTTGACCACGGCCTACACAGACATGGCGGTCACCTTTCTGGAGACCACCGCAGAGCCTGCGGAAAACGAGGATCCTCCGCCATGGGAACCTGCTATCGTCGCCCGGGAGGCCTTGGAATACTTCGGCGGGAGAGAGTTCTTTGACGTGGCTGAGTTTGAAGAGGTCGTGCTCAAAAAACCGGATGTGATAGGGAAATTTCAGGCTCACCGCGCCAAGGTTGAAGAATCGCACGGCCAGCCACTGCAGACCACTTTCGAGATTTCACCAAAGGAACTCAAGAAAGCCCAGCGAAAAATCCATTCAGTGATGAAACTCGACACCGGAGTGGAAATCCATGTAAAGGTAAAGGAACAGGAACCCCTGCTGGAGCGGGGATTCGATGAAGCCAAGGGGATGAAATTCATCAAGGTATATTACAATGAACTGAACACAGCGTAGCCGATTTGGCTGGGCAGCCCCGTCGCTCTACTTTTAGCGAGCGCCTCCAGTCAATAATCAAAAAGATGCGGGCAAGATGCCCACAGGCCAGCACAGGCAGGATGCCTGTGTTCCCTCAGGCCTCGCCATGTGACTAACTGATCACACCCGTCAATAAGCTTTGGCGAAGATCACCAGCCGCTGGCTGGGCTTGCCGGTGAGGAAGCACTCCCCA
>JAYVJI010000592.1:0-7830 GCA_043769435.1 Verrucomicrobiota bacterium | reverse complement strand
AGCGAGGCGGGGGTTGCCAGCCGCGCCATTGTTCGGCGGTTTGTGTTAGGGCTGTCTCCGGGAGGACGGCACTGAGCCGCCCCGGGCAGGCAGAGCGTCGGAAAAAGAGTGGATGTCGGTGCGGGGATCATTGGTGGAGAGGTAGTAGATAAAGGATAAAGAACCAAACAACAACAAGGAAGAAACATCCGTCTCCGTCTGCGGAGAGCGTGCGGGTGCCGCCGAACTAATGGATCACTGACAGGATTGCAAAAGAGTAAGCCTCTTTATCTCTTGCAGGGATGTTGGGGGAATACGGAGTCACAAGATTTTGAGGGAAAATTCGGTTGGAGTGTGTGCGATATGAGTCCAAACAAACAAAAATATTTATTTTAAATCGGGATCAATCAATCAACTTTTATTTTATGTGCCGCTTTTTTCTGTCTGCTTCTGCTCCTACGCGTGGTCTGGCTTGGCTTGGGGATTCACTCCTCATCTTTGCCGCCTTTGGCAGCGAGGGAGGCGACGACGCTGAAGTCTTCTAGGGTGGTGGTGTCCCCTTTGATCTCACCCCCGGCGCAAATTTCCTTGAGGAGGCGGCGCATTATTTTACCGCTGCGGGTTTTAGGCAAAGCGGCCGTGAAGCGGATATCGTCCGGACGAGCGATGGCTCCGATCTCTTTTGCGACGTGTTTTTTCAACTCAGCGGCTAGGGCGTCACTGGCGTGCTGGCCGGTCTTGAGGGTGACAAAGGCCACGATGCCCTGGCCTTTGATTTCATCTGGGCGCCCGACCACCGCAGCCTCTGCGACATGCTGGTGGGAAACGAGCGCGCTTTCCACCTCCGCAGTGCCGAGCCGGTGGCCGCTGACGTTGAGGACATCATCAAGGCGTCCGGTGATCCAGAAATAACCGTCCCGATCCCGCCGGGCTCCATCGCCGGTAAGGTACCAGCCTTTGTATTCGCTCCAATAGGTCTTCACATACCGTGGCTTGTCGCCCCAGAGGGTGCGCAGCATGGAGGGCCAGGGCTTTCGCACCACCAGTCTTCCGTTTTCGTTAGCGCGGCACTCCACGCCTTTTTCATCAACGACAGCGGCATCAATGCCGAAAAACGGTAGCGTAGCCGTGCCCGGCTTGGTGGGCGTGGCGCCGGGCAGCGGGGTGATGAGGATGGAGCCGGTTTCCGTTTGCCACCAGGTGTCGACGATAGGGCAGCGGCTGGCACCGATCATCCGGTGGTACCACAGCCATGCTTCCGGGTTGATAGGCTCGCCCACACTTCCGAGCAGACGGAGGCTGGAGAGGTTGTGCTTTTTGACGTGCTGATCACCCCACTTGATGAAGGCCCGGATGGCTGTTGGCGCAGTGTAGAGAATGGTAACCGCATATTTTTCCACGATCTCCCAGAAGCGGCCCATGTGCGGTGTGTCTGGTGCCCCTTCGTACATGAGGAGGGTAGCGCCGTTAGCCAGCGGCCCGTAAACGATGTAGCTGTGCCCGGTGATCCAGCCCACATCAGCTGTGCACCAGTAGATGTCGTCGTCGCGCAAGTCGAACACGTATTTGCTGGTGGAATATGTGCCCACGGCATAGCCTCCGGTGGTGTGGAGGATGCCCTTGGGCTTGCCGGTGGAGCCGCTGGTATAGAGAATGAAAAGCGGGTGCTCGCTATCAAATCCCCTGGCCGGGCAATCAGCATCGACCTTGCTGATCTCGTCATGCCACCACTTGTCCCGTCCGGAAACCATGGTCGTCTCCTGACCGGTGCGCCGCAGCACGATCACGGTCTTCACGGGAGTCTCTCCCATTCTGAGCGCTGCGTCCACGTTTTCCTTCAGCGGCACGATTTTTGCGCGCCGCCAGCCACCGTCGGCGGTGACGATGCAGGTAGCCCCGCTGTCATTCACGCGGTCAAAAATGGCACTGGCACTGAAGCCGCCGAAAATGACGCTATGCATGGCCCCTATGCGGGCACAGGCCAGCATGATGATAGCCGCTTCCGGCACCATGGGCATGTAAATGATGACCCGGTCCTTAGCCTTCACACCCTGGGCTTTCAACATGTTTGCCGCTTTACTGACTTCCCGCTGCAGTTGCTGATAAGTGATGGTCCGGGTGTCGCCAGGTTCTCCTTCGAAGATGATGGCGGCTTTGTTCTTGCGCAGTGGATCAGCGGCATGGCGGTCCACGCAGTTCTCACAGAGGTTGATCTTTCCGCCGACAAACCACTTCGCAAAAGGGGCCTTCCACTCAAGGGTTTTGGTCCACTTTTTCTGCCATGTCAGTTCGGAGGCTTCTTTGGCCCAGAATTTGTCAGGAGACTGGATGCTCTCTGCGTGCAGTTGTTTGTATTGAGCCATCGATTTGATCCTAGCTGCTTTGGCAAAAGCAGGATCTGGCTTATAGATGGCGGTGCTGGCGTTGGTTTTTGCTGGCATGGGAATAGGTAGGAAAAGACTGGCCGGAAAAGCACGCAATCCCGGTCAAATGCAACCTCCCTTTCACGTCCACCGCTGGTGGTGAAAACAAAACGCGCCCTGCCGGTGAGGGCAGGGCGCGCCTGTGAATTTTTCAAGCCGCGGGTGTGGCGGCTATGGAGCCACTGGCGAGCAGTCTACTTTCACGCGCATGAGCTGGCGGTTGTCTGCGGTGAAGGGAAGTGGCGCGCGGTAGACGCTGGTCTCGGAGCCGTCGCCATTGAAGGTGCGGCTGACGATGACGGCGGTGGGGGCCCAACCGCCGGGGCTGAGGTCGTCGGACACCTGGACCACTATGCCCACATCTCTGGTGCCGGCACCGCGGGTGAAGGTGATGGTCTGGTAATCCGCTGCGGGGGTCACACCCACAGTGATACTGGCGATGGCCGCGGTGGGCCATTTACTGACGCTGCTGCCGCTGGTGGAGCCACCGAGCGCGTATTCTAGGAGGTCGGAGAGACCGTCGCTGTCGCCATCCCCGGCACCATCGCCGGAGCCGCTATTGGCTACGGCCCATGCGCTGTAGCCCTGAATATCCGGGCCGCCGGGATTGCCATAGGTGAGGGAGTGGGCGGACCAGTTCAGCGGGTCGCTGCCATTGGCCAGCTGCGGACAGGCGCAAGTGAAGACGAGGGTCTTGCCAGTGCCGTTGAGGCCGTCCGGGGTGACGGGCCAGAGGCCGCTGTCGCGGTAGGAGAAGTTAGCGATGTCCGTGTTGTCGAGCGCCTTGAGGATGATCTGCTCGCCGCCATTGTCCAGCTGGCCGGCAAACGGGCCGACGGTTTTACCGGAAAGCCCGGGGTAGCTGGCGTCCGGGTAGCGGCTGGCCAGGGCGGTGGTGTCCTTGGCGACGACGATGCGCTCGCCGGCATTCAGCACCCGCCCGGTCGGGAAGGTGTAGGTCAGACCGGTAGTGAATTTTACTCCGGTGAGGTCGACGGGGACTGCGGCGATGTTCCGCAGCTCAATGAACTCGAAGCTCTGCTGGTCACCCGCAGTAGGGGTGCCGCCGGGGAAGCTGGGCATCTCGCGCGGGTTGTAGTTCACTTCTGCCAGGACCAGCGTGGCCGCGGAGGCGGGCACACCGACGACGAATTCTGCCTTGGTCATAGCGGACCACTCCGCGAGCACGGAGTCGTAGACGCGCGCCACGAGGCTGCCGGTAGCAGTTAGGGTGGCATTTCCACTGACGGTGCCATTCGGCCCGATGCTGGTGGCTCCACCTGCGGGGGCTCCGCCTCCTACCGGGCGGGGGTCTGCTCCGGAGGTGCTGAAATAGATTGTCTGGTTAGTGTTAGTGGCGTTGGCATTGGTAAGCAGCACGTCGGTGCCAGGGGCGACTACGCCGCCGTAGGTGGCAAACACCGGGCTGTCCACGCTGGGGAAGAGGCCGTTCACGATCCAGTGTGGACCAGCAGTGCCGACCGCCGCAGCGATGCCGCCGTCCCGGTAGTTCCGCAGCTGGCTGATGAGGACCTCTGCACGGCCAGGGCCCGGGGAGCCAACACCGGGCAGCAGGGTGGTAGGAGCGGCTGGGTTGCGTATTTGCAGGCTGTTGAGCAAGTGCTGATTGGAGCCGTGGGTTACCCAGTCCTTGATGTTTTGTACGGCTCCCAGCCATGCATTCTTGTCGTAGTTCGCGAGGGCCACGCCTTTGGCATTACCCCAGCGTGCGGACTCGGCGATGACGGCATTCTCCAGCTGCGCCTTGCGGATATCGATCAATGCCAGCACTCTCGGTGTGGTCAGCGGGCCTCCCTGACGCAACATGCACTGTGTGCGGTCGCCAAACATCCGGCGGTATTCCGGAGCCCAACAGAGGTGCTCGTGAAGGAACTGCGGGTTTGTTTTGGTGTAGTCCGCGAGGGCATTATAGGCATCTGGAGACTGGTAGAACTCGGGGTTGCCGGTGGTGAAGCTGGTGGCGCTGGTTCCCCTGAAGTGCTGGTTAGTAGGCCAGACACTGCGGGGGGTCAGGCTGGCAGCGGCCCACGGACCCAAGCGGTTGGTGGAGCGGAAGCCGGCTGCGGGTGCGCCGACGCCGGCGAGGAAGCGGGTGTTCACTGCCGCAGTGTAATCGATGTCAAGTGCCGTGGCGGCTGTCAGGTCGCCGCTCATCATGTCCGTGCCCATACCGTGTTCAAAGTCCCACACATAGTAGGAGAATCCGCGCTGGCCGGTACGGTCGCGGATGGCCATCCAGTTATTAGAACCAGCGGTAGTGACGAAGGTGGAGAGTGGCGCATCGTAGGCTCCGGCGTAGGCCATCATGAGGATGTAGTCGATGAGGTTATTCACATCCAGGAGCACAGGGTAGGCCAGGTTGCGGGTCACTACCTTGGTGGCGGGATCGTAGTCAAAGCCCATGAGCTTGTAGAAGCGGACGTCGCGATTGTTGCTCTGAGCGACGGTGGGGAGGGCCGCGCCGTTGCGCTGACGCAGGTCGAGTGCGCCGCCGTAGAGCTTGGACCATGCGCTGGCATAGGTCCCGTCTGCAGCAGCGGTGCCCATGATGCCCTGGGTGTATTCGCCGTCGGTGACTTCTGTGCGGTAGGTGGCAGCGGTGTTGGCATTGCCGCCGGATTTCACGACGTCATAGTTGTCTTTATCGCCACCAAGATAACCGGAGGCCCCTGAGGCCTCGGCGCGCTCCTGGAGGTAGTGCAGGCCCCAGTATTGACCATTGATGTAGAGATGGCAGTACTTGTTGCGGGTGCCGATGCCGTTCATGGCTAGCTGCGTGTCACGGGAGACGATGTCCCGGATAAAAGTATTGTAGCGGAAGGCGTAGGTGCTGGCGACTCCGGCTGGTGTAGTATAGCTGAAGTTACGGATGTTGGAGGCATCCGGGCTGTAGGACCATGAGTAGTTATTGGCAGTGGCGAGGTCCAACTGGGCAAAGGTGGAGGCTCCGGCAGTGCCGTAGATGTGGTATCTCAGACGGCCCTCATAGCCGGGGGCGTTGCGGAAATACATGTGCCATGAGTGCTTGGGATTTCCGTCATTCCGGCTGAATCCACCACGTGAGCGGATACCGGCATCAATCTGGAAGTTGCCGTTGAGGTCACCATTGTCATTGAGGAGTTCGATAGAGGCGGGGCGTTCAAACGCGCGACCGCGTGCCTGGCTCTCGACGAAGATACCGCAAACGGGGTCGGTGAGGTTGGCGATGTCTGTGACCATGCTGACCGTGGGGATGGCCTTCAGCGCATTCATGACTTCCGTCTCGCGACCGGTGACGATGGCACTGTCCATGCCGAAGTCGAAGTACTGACCGGCTACGAGCGAGTTAGGCCAGCCTTTGGCTAGGGCGCTTATGGTATTCTGGGTGAGGACATCGGCGGGGAAGATGTAGGTCTGGGTATCCACATCGCTGGGGATGGCATTGGCACGGAAGGCCGCCGCGCGGACAACTGTGGTGACGGAGATGGGAACGCCGGTGACGGCGTTGTAGGTGGCACCGTTATTGGTGGTAGGCGTGGAACCGTCAGTGGTGTAGCGGATGACGGTGGCGGGGTCGATGTCATCGCTGGTGATGTGGAGGGTGAAGGCAGCGGATTTGATGCCGCGATCCACGTCGAAGTGCGTGTCGCCTTTCACGAGAGCGGGGACGCCGCCCATATTTGCACCGCCGGGGGTGGGCCATGGGATGAAGCCTGTAGCCGGGCCACCATCAATGATGCCGAAGGAGACATCCGTGCGCTGGTTGCCGTAGGTGTAAGCGGAGACGCTGGTGTAGCCGCCGGCTCCGTTGTCCTTGGAAAGGCCCACGTAGCCACTGCCACCGCCGAGGGTGAAGTTGGTGTGGATCTCTCCCACAGGCGGCGGGGGGGTGACGCGGGTGGCCTTTCCGGAGGCGAAGACGATCCTGTAGCCGCCTGGGGCGATGCTCTCAGAGGGCAGGGCATATTTGTTCAGCAGGGTGGAGATGTCGCTGACATAGTAGCCAGCGAGGGAGATGGCGCCAGCAGTGCCGTTGTAGATTTCGATCCAGTCCGGGGTGTTGCCCTCGCTGTCATCCAAGGTGCCGTTGTTGGCCGCCATGAACTCGCTGATGACGAGGTCGGAAGTGGCGGGCATCCCCACTGCGGAGGGGATGATGGGAAGTGACTTTATGGCGCAGTTGTCAGCGGGATCGATCCAGAAAACCTCACCGCCAGAGCCGCTACCACCTTCAAAATACATGAACTCTATCGGGTAGAGCCCAGGGGTGAGATTGACGGCGACAGAGAAGACCGGGTTGGTGAAGAAGCCGCGGGGAGTTTCGTCCTGGATGGTCATTTCCCCGGCGTCGGCGAAGTCACCGTCGCGGTTGTAGTCGATCCGCAGCCTCATGCCGTCATCCGAGTTGGTGCCTATGGTGTAGGTGCCGGGAACATTGACCAGCAGGTTGGCTGTGGCGCGGACGGCGTAGTTGTCATAGGTCACGCCTGCGGTGAGGCCGGGTGGCGGGATGATGTCTCCACCGATGAAGCCGCTGCTGCCGCCGGCATCCTGATAGTTAGGGTTTACCACGTTGGTCTGCCGGAAGCGCATGAGAACTTTTTCCGTGACGCCGGGCTGGGCATTCGGAGCGGGGCTGGGGCCGGCCACGGTCTTGCCATAGGAATCCGTGAAGGTACCGGCGAGAGGGCCGCGCGCGCCAAGGGCCGCGTCGGAAATGGCCCACATTTCCTCCGCCGCGTAGGACGCGGCGGCAGTGCTGTTGCGGGTGCCATAGAGGGGATCTGTGTAGCCAAAACGGTTCCAGTAGTCGACCTGAACGGTCCAGCCATTGGCGTCGATGCCGATGCGCTCAGGCAAGGTGACAGTCGTGGAAACGGTGGTGGTGCCGTAGTTGTTGAATGCGGTGTAGGTGTAGGTGGTAGTCCGCTCCGGGGAGAGCTGCTGGGAACCGTTGAGAGGCACCAAGGGGGTGAGCGATGCGTTTGTCAGGCGGGGCAGGATGGTGGGGTTTTGGGCACCCGGGGAACCAGTCCACGTGAGGTTGGCGTAGGAGCCCTTCAGCAGGGTGGGGCGGTCCGAGGCGAGGGTGAGCGTAGGGGCCGTGCCTATATCAATGAGGACAGTGAGGTTCGGGCTGGAGACGCCGTTGATGCTGCTGGCGGAGAGGGTGTAGGTGGTGTCGACAGCGGGCGCGGGAAAGGTGATTTGGCCGCTCTGAAGGACGAGGGGATCGCCGGAGGTGTTGATGGAGACATCCACCGGGGGATTCACACCGTCGGAGATGGTCCACGTGGTGGCAGCCAAGCCGGTCCAGCGCAGCGTGAGCGGGGCTCCGGCGGCGAGGGTGTCGTCCGCAGCGCTGAACGACAGGAGAATAGGCGGCGGGTCTACGTAGATGGTGACGGACTTGCTGACGGATGGGTGG
>JAYVJI010000591.1:0-2347 GCA_043769435.1 Verrucomicrobiota bacterium | reverse complement strand
ACCGTTGTTGCGGTAGAAGTTGTGGCTGCTGCCCACGATGAGGAGGTCCATCCAGCCGTCATTGTTGAAATCACGAAACATTGCCTGGATCACACTGATGCCTGCAAAGCGCACGCCTGCGGCCGCGCCTATATCCGTGAAAGTAGCATTGCCATTATTGCGGTAGAGGGTGGAAAAACCGGTGTGATTTCCCACAAAGACATCAAGGTCACCATCGTTGTCGGTATCTGCAAAGTCGGAGACCCAGCTCTGCTCACCAATCGCCAATCCAGCAGCGGGGCCTACTTCAGTATAGTTGATGCGCCCGTCCCCATCAGTATCGCCATCATTGCGGAGCAGTTTATTGATCCGGCGCGGATCCCGCACATCGGACGTGCCCAGACGGCATTTACTAATATATAGGTCTGAGTCTCCATCGCTGTCAAAGTCCGTCCATGTGATGCCATAATTCCCGCTGCTTGGTTCCCCTTCGCCGAGGTTCAATGGGTCCGCTGCGGCAGCATTGATGAGCAAAGGATCAGTGGTGAACACCCCGCTGGCGCTTCCCCTTCCTTTCCAGGATTCGCCATCATCATGGCAGGCGAATAAATCGACATTGCCATCATTGTTAAGATCCATGAAGCCCATAGCCTGAGCAAAAATGCTCACAGCAGGAGTAGTTGTCCCGACCACGGTGGTTCGCGTCCAGGCCGTGGCTGCAGCATTACCGGTATAGATGTGAATGCCGTCATAATACCCGGCTGCGGCGATGTCGTTGATACCGTCCTTGTTGACGTCTGCGATGCACATCCCCCAGGGTTCTTCGTTCGTGGGGCTGCTGGTGCCGAAGCTGTAGCTTGTGAAGTTCGCCCCAGCCGGCTGCTGAAACCGGATTTGGAGCACCTTGCCTCCGCTCAGCCGGATGATGTCATCGCGGTAGTCGCCGTTCATGTCCGCCACGCATATCGCGACTCCACTGTAGTTAGTGGTGGGGACCCGCGACGTGCGGTCTGTGAAGGCGATGGTATTGCTAGTGGCCGCGCCGCCGGTGGTTACCGTGACCGTGGCGGTGTTCGATACTCCGCCGCGTCCATCTGAGGCTCGGTAAGTAAAGGAGTCGGCACCTGTCCAGCCACTGGCCGGAGTGTAGGTCAGCGTGCCGTCACCATTGCTGGCGAGGGTGCCGTGGCTAGCCGCACCGGTATTCGCTAGGGCCAGTGGATCGCCGTCAGCATCTGAGTCATTGGTCAGCGGGTCCAGCACAACTGCGGTCTGATAGACTGCGTTGGCGGTATCATGGAGCGCGACGGGAACGGTGTTTTCCCCGCTGCCATTGAGCGGCAGAGAATTGATCCACTGTTCCAGAACCGTCACGGCCTGAGTGTCGATGGTATTCCTGGCAAGGGGCGGCATCTGCTCGGGACCTGTGCGGTTCACCCGCCAGTGGATGAGGCTTTGAGGCACGCTCTGTGGCTTAATGGTCCGCGCTCCGGCAATTCCTTGAGAATAATGCAGCGGGCCATTGATGATATTTTGCTGCGCCAGTGGTGTTTCAAAGCGCAGGTCAAAGAATGAGTTGCTGGGCCCGCCGGGAAGATGACAGTTCGAGCAGTTCGAGGCCAGCCACCCGCGCGCGCGGGTTTCCAGCGAAGCATTGGAGTCGTTGAGCCGTGCTGATTTTGGCATGGTGGGGATGGCGCTCTCTGCAAGCGGAGTGCTAAAGATGCCGATGTGATTCAATGCCCTCAATTGATTGTCCGTGTTGCCGGTGGCTGGATAGAGCAGGTCCCGGTTGAGCTGGTGCGTCCGGGGCCCGAGTACTCCACCGGAGTTGGGGTTGTGGCAGTTTACGCAGTCTAGGCGCGATGGATAATTCCAAACCTGCGTGCGCGTGCCCGTAGCGGTGGTGATGGTTTGGGGTTCATTGACGGCAGCGGGCCCGACGAGGTCGGCATTGGAATTATCCGCCCGCCATTTATAGGTCAGGCCGTAGAGCACGTCGTCGGCCCCCTTGATCAGGAAGCGGGTCTCCAGCCGCTTCTTGATGGCAGGATTGGTGTCGTTGACTGGAAGCTCAAAATGCTTCATCATGACGGTGCCGCGCGGAACGTTCCAGACATTGTCTGCTCCTATAGTGATTTGCTCGGTCGCTGTGTTGTGCGTGCCATCATTCGGTATGGCCATCCACCGCGACTTGACGGCATTATCCGACCAGAAGGGAGAGTTAAGGTCGTAGGGGATGAAGAACGCTGCAGGAGTGAGGGAGGCAATGCTGGAAAATGCGCCGGTCGCTAAAAGTGTCGCCGGCGGCAGTGGTCCACCGCTGACCGGAGTGGTCTGTGGAAAGGCATTGTTGAGATATGGCCCG
>JAYVJI010000590.1:0-1646 GCA_043769435.1 Verrucomicrobiota bacterium | reverse complement strand
GAGCACCTCCGGCAGATGACCCGGATGCTCGGGCGCATCCTCGGGGAGGATATCAGCCTCACCATGGATCTGACCCCTGGCACCCTCACTATCCATGCTGACCCCACCCAGGTGGAACAGATCGTGATGAACCTCTGCATCAACGCCCGCGATGCCATGTCCCATGGCGGATCCATCCATCTGACTACTCACCCGCAAATGGCCACTGCCGGCTCCCTGCCATTGATAGGCGGAGTCCCATCCGAAGGACGCTACGCCGTGATCACCGTCAAGGACTCAGGCTGTGGTATTCCAAAGGATATCCAGGACCGGATTTTTGAGCCATTTTTCACCACGAAAGGCATGGAGGGCACCGGCCTCGGGCTTTCCGTGATCTATGGCATTGTCCAGGAACATCAGGGCGGTCTGCGCCTTGAATCCAGCTCGGAAAAAGGCACGATCTTCCGTATTTACCTTCCAGCTCTGCCCAAGGAGGTATCCGCCCCGGTGCCGGAGGCCACTCCCTCCCAGCCTGTCAAAGCACCGCGCGGCACCGGACAAAGAGTCCTGCTGGTGGAAGACGAGGAATCCGTCAATCGACTCGTCCGCACAGCCTTGACACAAAACGGTTATACCGTCACGACAGCCTTCTGCGTGAAGGAGGCCCTCACGAAGTTCGACTCTGTTGAAGGTGACTTCGATATGATTTTCTCCGATGCCGTGCTCCCGGATGGAAACGGTGTGCAGCTGTTGGATATTTTCCTATCGCGCAATCCCGCACTCCGCGCCCTGCTGTCCAGCGGCTATACGGACCGCGAGTCCCTCATGCAAATGGCCCGCCAGCGCCGCATTTCCTTTCTGCCCAAGCCCTACAGCCTGCCAACCCTCTTCCGCACAGTCGCCGATGTGATGGAGGATCAGAACAGCCATCTTTTAGTATAGCCACCAACCACACGCCACGCGATGATGAAGGAATTCCTCTTGCGGATTTCTCCATCTCCACCTATGATCGTTCACAGTTCAATGGCGCTGTTAGCTCAGTGGTAGAGCACATCCTTCACACGGATGGGGTCGCAGGTTCGAACCCTGCACCGCGCACCATGGTTTTCAGGGAATTACTGGATCTTTGAAGTATTTGCAGGCGGCTTCGACCAAGCGGGTATGGGCCAGGGTCCGGGTGGCCAGCGAATGTTCTGATGGAGTCTCGAATGTGAGGGTGCATGAAGTGCCAGCGTGGTATAGCGCCACTGCCTCCGGCAGATTCCCGAACATTGGGATCCGGCGCGGGCGGATGATGGCATGGCGGGCAGCACGCCCCTCGATCACCCGGCGCGGATCCCGGGAGAGGAACCTCTCGGCATGTTTCAGGCAGTGCTCCGCTATGTGATGCCTGGGATGGCGGTTCAATTCGTAGGCATAGAGGCCCTGCGCGTCATAGTCCTCGTGCAGGCAGATAGCTGCCCGGGGTTGCCAGGGGGCCATGGCTTGCTGCCATCCTGTGATGTGAGGATGTGTGGGATGATCAAAAAGACGGTTCAGATCCGCGCCATCCGCGTCTCCACGGGTATTGCGTGCCAGGCCGGTGGGATTGAAAAGCGGGATGAGAATAACATCTGACTGCCGCAGCCAGTCGCGGGATTGCTCTGCCCATTCCAGCAGTCCCATCA
>JAYVJI010000589.1:0-2417 GCA_043769435.1 Verrucomicrobiota bacterium | reverse complement strand
GGTGCAGGTGCAGGTGCAGGTGTAGGTGTTTCTGCGGCGGCTGTAGCCAGCGCCACTACTTTGACCTTCAGGGGTTCCGGGAGGCCGGCATCCTTGATTTTGACGTCGCTTTTTGCACCGTTATCTACCCACCATTTCAGCACCTCCAGTTCATCTGCGGTGACCTGGGTTTTCTTTTCCGGCGGCATGTGATCATCATCTGTTAGGGGCAGCTCCAGCCGCCTGATGCTCTCACTCTCAGCGCTCTTACCCGCAACTATACTGGCCTTTTCACTCTCTCCGGCCTTGAGCATGGCTTCCAGCGTATGGAGCTGGAGTTTGCCTTTTTGTTTCTCGGTGCCGTGGCAGCCAACGCATTTTTGACTCATGAGCGGCGCGATCACGGCCTCAAAGACCGTGCGTTCCTCCACGGGGATGGAGACGACTGGTGTGGCCTGCTGTGTGAACAGCTTCAGGAAATTCTCTGTGGCGCCTGCGTGGGTCATACTGCCGCCAAAGTGCCCGGCGACGGAGATGAGGGCTATGGAGGCGAAGAGTGGAAGTCTATAGGTTGATTTATTCATTGCTGGACGGGTATCGTGGATCAGTTTCATGAAGAGTGCCAGCCACGCAAGCCCGGGAACGCTCAATCCGGTGCGGAGGTGCCACTGCAGGGTCGGCGACATGGATTGGGTCAGGCCGGCGAGGTAGCCCAGCAGGGCTGCGGGCACGGAGGTGAGCAGGGTGAGCCAGAGCAGGCCGGTCACTGCGGCAGAGAAACGCCGGGTTTTTCCCGTGAATAACTCGAGGGCAAGGGCTCCGGGAAGCAGGCCCAGGGGGAGGTGCAGCGCTAGGGGATGCAGGCCACCGGTCACGGCCAGCACCCGGGAGGGCGTGGTGCCGTGGGGCCATGCCCGGAGAAGCCACCAAACGGCCCCGGCATAGCCTGCGATCACCATGACACTGGCAAAAATCTGCCAGGCGCGCCCGGAAGCTGCTGGTTCCGAAGTAATGGACGGCACCCGGCTGGTTTGCGTGGCCTCGGCTGCTGGCGGTTTCTGAATCAGGAACTTGGAGCCGCATCCAGGGCAGAGTCCCTTTTCTCCCAGGAGTGAATCGTCCACATCAAAGGGGATGCGACACTCGGGGCAATTGATTCGAATATTCATGTAGTAAAAGAGTTACCGTCCGCCCAGGCTTAGTCTTTCATGCTGAAGCGGGTCGGCCACCTGCGGAGGCTGGGGAAACCGCAATGCCCGCTCCCGCAGCGGGAGTCTCAGGCCTTCAGGGCCGGGGACTGGATGGACTGGACCTGATGGACAGTATTGCGTCGCAGCTGAGTGAAATTTGGAAAACTTAGTCAGAACTCTAAATAAATTTGATATTTATGGTAATTACAGCTACATTTACCAACTATCGTCAACACAGCACAGCACAGATGCAATTTCACTCAGAATACATTAAAAACGCCCCTGGATTCAGGAGGCGCGAGATGTTGTCTGCGCTTCTGGGCACGTGCCTTTCTGGTGTGATGGATAGGAATGCGGTGGCTGAGGAAGTGCTGGATGCGAATGCGCTGAAGGCGCAGGTGGTCTACTACATTGATAAGAATTACCTTTTGGGGGAGAGTCCTGAGAAAACCATGCAGGGGGTGCTGGCCGCGCGCCTAGGCAGGGAATGGAGTGGAGGGAAGCCGGCGAACCTCCTGAGCGTGGGAAATTACACGGAGTTCTACGATCAGGTGATGCGGCAGGAAGGGGACCGGTTTTTCATCGCATCCGCCTACGATATGCAGCGGGTGGTGTTGGACTATCACGCCAACCCGAGGAATCAGGGGCGGAGGCTGGAGACGCTGCAGATTCTCAGCGCGCCTGCTACGTCAGCGGACAGAACGCTGACGAGGTTCATGCTGTTGATGAAAAAAGCCAAGGCCAGCCGGAAGCCCGGCAGTGTGAGCGACCGGATACATGATCTGCTGCACAGAAGGAATGACATCATCATTGACCGTGCGGGATGCGGCGAAATGGCCGAGTGGTGGCTGCGGCGTGAAGCGAGGGAAAAGTCCGGGTATAAACTCCCGGAGTCAGTGTACTTTCCAGCAGCGAAGTCCAGCCACCATGCCGTGCTATCGCTGTATTTTGATGAGATCACGGCCTGCGTGGTGACCGCTGCGGGCTGGCAGGATGCCTGCGCCGGAAACCCTCAAATGGCGGAGGAAATCGAGCCCGTCATGAGTTCTGATGCGCTGGCTACCGTAGTAGTCGCCTGCGGGTATATCCCAAATGAACGAAAGGCGAAATATGTTAAGGCGATGAGTGATCCCGGAGCGATGTCCGTCTCGATCGGGGCGCAGGATTTTTCGCTTTATCCGCTGTCGCCGTCGAGCCTAGAAGGGGTGAAGCAGCTCGTGGAATCAAGAGCGGCGGAGGAAGCAAAAA
>JAYVJI010000588.1:0-3289 GCA_043769435.1 Verrucomicrobiota bacterium | reverse complement strand
CACGGGCACGGGCACGCTTCGGCATGGTGTGGTCCAGCTTTAAGGCGAAGGAATGGCAGAAGGTCATCACGGCTTGGACGGGCATGAAGGGTGAAGACTATGCGGGCTTTGACGAATACACCCGGGCTCGGTTGTGGCTTATAGTAGGCACCTCCTACGCATCTTCCGACAAGCACGCCGTCGCAGCCCAGACTTTTTCCCTGCTGGACGGTCTCAGGCAGTCAAACAACCGTCAAGTCTTGGAGGTATGCCTAGAGGGCGGCTATAAACGGATCGTCAGCCTGTTTAAGCTGGAGGACAAATCCACTCCGGATGTGGTGGATGACTTCACGCGGACATGGGATGAACGGATGGCAGAGAGCGAGTACTTGGACAAGGCGCGCCTAGTCAAAGGGGCGTATTATTTTAACCGGAGCATCTGGGATGCTGCCGCGAGGGCCTATAAAGGCGTGCGGGCCGGGAAGCTGGAGCCTGAGAAGGCGGCGACGCTGCTTTACCAGCGTGGTTGTGCGGAGGCTTCCAGCGGTGACAAGGACGCTGTCAGTACGTTGTCTTCGTTTCTTGAAAAAAACTCTACTGATCCCCGGGCGATCATGGCTCAGCTCCAGCGGGGCCTAGCGAGACTGAAGCAGGAGGACCTAGCGAATGCGCTGAATGATTTCACAGAGATCAGCAGCCGCGCGGCCGGCACAGAGACAGGGGAGACTGCGAGTTACCACGCGGCGCGGGTCCGGGGCATGAAGCAGGATTTTGCGGGCATGGTGTCGGGCTTTCAGCGACTGCTGGCGGACTACCCCAAAACGCAAGCAGCGGCGGAAGCGCATTACTGGATCGGTGCCGGGACCTACAAGCTGGGTAATTTTGCAGAATGCATCGAACCCTTGCAGACCGCGAGGACCATGGACGCGAAGACCTATTTTGAGGAAGCCGGGCTCATGATCATAGGGGCGCTGGTGGCACCAAAGGAAAAGGATCTGGATGCTCTGGTGAAAGAGGTGGACAGCTACCTGGCTGTCAAGACTGTGAAGAAAATCAGCCCTGATATCTTGACATGGCTAGCGATGACGCTGTTCAAGGAGAAAAAGGACTACATCCGTACGGCCAGCTACTTAACGCCGGTGGTGGATTTTGGGAAACCTGAGAACACACCTGTGGACGTCTGGCAAACCTACGGGGAAGCACTCTTGGAGATAAAAAGTTATGAGCCAGCTGTGGGGGCGCTAGAGACGCACTTGAAACTGGAGACCCGCCCGGCGCAAAAGGCCCGGAGCTGGTTGTTGCATGGGAAGGCGCTTCTGGCTCTGAACCGGCTGGATGATGCCGCGAAAAGCGTGGATGAGGGCCTCACTCTGGATAAGACAACGCTGCTCGCAGCGCAGTTGAATCTGCTCTCCGGGGACGTTGATACAGCTCGCGGTAACATGACGTCCGCGATCAGTTCTTACAACCTGGTGCGGCTCTCATGGGAGGACCCGCGGATCACTCCCACGGCTATGTCCCGGCAGGCGGCCCTCCTGAAACAGAGTCAGGATCCGGAGAAGGTGAAGGAGGGTGAGCAAATGGAGGCGAACCTCAAGAAGCACTATCCGGCGTTCCGGGATACTCCCTGAGATTCAGGCATGCTTACTGATACCCACGCGCACCTGGCATCACGGCAATTCAAGACAGATGCCGGTGAGGCCGTATCCCGGGCAGCCGCAGCAGGGGTGACACGTATCATCACGATCGGCACTGATCCTGAGGACAGCGAGGCTGGGCTGCGGCTTTCTGAAGCGCATCCCGGCGTGGAGGCTGCGGTGGGCGTGCATCCGACCAGCGCTCACGAGATCACTGATCCAGGCTGGCTGGAGCAAATCCGGGAGCTGGCACAGCACTCGCGGTGTGTCGCTCTCGGGGAGGCCGGCCTGGACTATTTTCACCCCGCGCCCCAGGGCTGGACGGAACGGGACTACCGGAGCCGCCAGGTATCGTTTTTTCAGGCCCAGCTGGCGCTTGCTGCAGAGCTTGGGAAAAACATCGTCATTCACCAGAGAGATCGGCAGGGGGAGGACTGCTGGCGGGACATCCTGAGGCTGATGGAGCCATACCACGGGCGGCTCCGGGCAGTATTTCATTGCTGGATTCTACCCTGGGCTTACGCCGTGCCGATTATTGAGCGGGGGCATCTGATCAGTTTCACAGGCATCGCCACTTACCCCAAAGCCCCGGAAGTGCTGGCTGCCGCCGCTGCCGCCACTGAGGGGAGCTTCATGCTGGAAACCGACAGCCCTTTTTTGCCACCCGCGCCGAGGCGGGGACGGAGAAACGAGCCCGCCTACACACGGCTGACAGCAGAGGCGATCGCTGAGGCTAGAGGCATGGAATTGGCTGATCTAGCTAGGGTGACCAGCGCCGCTGCGGCAGACTTTTTCCGCACGTGAAGAAAAGCCCACTGCTCACTTCACCGGCGCGGGCGTCCGGAGGTCCTGGACTTTCACTCCCGCTTTGAATTTGTTGAATCCAAAGAAGAGTGGCTGGTAGTCGCCGACAATGGAGACATCAGCCGCAGCAGGAACTTCTAGGCCGGTGGCCCAGTAGGCCGCATTCACAAATAACCGACGCAGGTCTTCATTTTGAAGGTCTACTGCCGCACCGATGGTGGAACAGATGGCTTTGCCCGGCTTCCCATCTTCATATTTATAGTCCCGTATCCAAATGAGGGGCTGAAGCGGCTGATTCTTTTGGCCTTCCACTGGCAGGTCCTCTGGTTTCATGCCTCGGAGCACCTGACCGCGGACGAGGATCTCCGTTTCCGGACTCAGTTTGTCTACGCCGTAGACATCGGTCGGGCCCCAGATGTTTTTGACGCCGCGCAGCACAGGGTGGCTGCTTTTGTCCGGATTGAGGATCCCGCGCGTGCTTTCCGTGCCGTGCTCACCGTGGTGCCGCACCCATGTTTCCCCCAGGATCTGCTGACCGAAACCGCCGGCCCACGCACTGCTCTGCCAGTCCCACTTGGCATATGGACTATCCTTCAGATTGGTGTAGGCAAAGGCGTGGGTGCTGGTGCGCACGGCTAGGAGTGGCTTGCCGGACTTTATGTAGTCCACGATGTGCTTCATGCTCTCGTCCGGCAACTCGCGAAACCTCAGCATAAGCACGGCCATGTCTGCGCTGTCCAGCGCTGCGACGCCGGGGATGTTGTTCTTAACATTGGGATCGATCACTCCCTTTTCCTTGTCTATGGAAAAGAGCACAGTAGTCTTGAACCCGTGGCGGGTGCTGAGGATTTTCGCAAGCATGGGCGCGG
>JAYVJI010000587.1:0-4892 GCA_043769435.1 Verrucomicrobiota bacterium | reverse complement strand
GCCTGATTTCCGACAGCAAGCCCGGCGATGATATTCGTGCCATGCCCGGTTTCTGAGGCTTTGGCAATGTGCCGCACCGGCTTATGGGCGGTGGAGGTGTAGTAGTTAGTGATGAAAACCGAGGCAAACGTCATGGCGAGACCGATCAGGGCACAACCATATATACTGACTGCGGTGTAAGTCTTCCCGCCTATTTCAAAAGCGTCAGGCAGGAGCCCCATGGTCACTGGCCAGTAAAGTGCCGCCGAGATCAACCCGGACAGGATCACCCCTTCGATAAGGGCGCGGTCCGCCTTGGCTTTATTGGAACGTAAATTCACTGCCAGAATGCCCAGCAGAGCACCGATGACCGAGATGCCGCCGATCACGAAAGGATAAGTCAAGGCACCGTCGATCCCTCTGAGTTGCAGGGAAGCGATCAATAAGGCCCCGATGAGGCTCACCGCATAGGTTTCAAAAACATCCGCCGCCATGCCTGCGCAGTCGCCGACGTTGTCACCGACATTATCCGCGATGGTGGCGGGATTGCGGGGATCGTCCTCGTTCAGGCCGGCCTCCACTTTGCCCACGAGGTCAGCTCCCACGTCAGCCGCTTTCGTATAAATACCGCCGCCCAGACGCGCAAAGACCGAGATCAGGCTGGCCCCCAGAGCGAGCCCCACGAGGCTGTCTATGGCCTCCTGATTTCCATGCGGCCGCATGATAATGTAAAACCCGCCAACGCTTAGCAATGCCAGCCCCACGACCAGCAGTCCCGTGACAGCCCCACAGTTGAAGGCCACCCGCAGCGCGCCGGGTTCATCAATGGTCGCGGCCTGAGTCGTCCGCACATTCGCCAACACGGCGATGCGCATGCCGATGTAGCCCGCTGCGAGGGAAAACACGGCCCCAACAAGGAATCCAACGGGGACTGGCGCGGACTTTTTCCACACGAAAAGCAGGACCGCGATGATGGCGGCAAAGATGCCCACTGTGAGGACCTGCCGGTTGAGATAAGCCCGGGCACCCTCCTGGATAGCGAGGGCAACTTCCCGCATACGGTCATTCCCGTCGGAAGCGGCGCGGATGCGGGCGATCAGCCAGAGCGCAGCCACCACACTGACGCCGCCAAGCGCCAGTGACAGAGTGATGCCGCTGTTTGAGAGAAATTCGGAGATGGCAAAGATGGAAAACATGCAGGAGTTGCAAAAAGTCTGGGTTCGCCCCTAACGGGCGCGCAAAGCTTAACGGAAGGGATTCCGCTGGCAAGAATAATTCTGCATTACTTTTAAGGGAGCATTGACTCAGACATACTCACATCTACCGGCTCTCCCGGCACGCCTTCACATGTTTCCGAGATTATTGCGAGAGTCTCCTCTTCCGTTAGGGTGAACATCGACTCCGAAAGCTTGGTCTCCGCTTTGTTGCCAGAAGTGCGCAGCCAGCCTAGAAGGTCGGCAAACGAGTCCCTTATTGCTTAATTGGCCGGTGGAGTTGCGGGTACGGGGACTGCGCTGCGGACTTCCTCCTTAGGGCGGATTTCTACATAGAGCACTGGGGAAACGGTGCCCTCCTGGCCTGTCCACAGGGCGTCTAGGCTGACAAGTCCGGCGGGTAGCCGTTTTTCGAAAGTGATGAGCCCTGCTTTGTCGGGCGCTTTCCATTCTTCCTGATTTCCGGTGCGGAGGATTCCCTTGACAGGGGGGGGAGTTTCCACTCCATCCGGGGCTTTGACCCCCGGTGGCCAGCGGTGCAGGGTGATGATGCAGAGCGCTTCCACGGGGACTTGCAGTTGCCAAGGGCCATTCCCTGCGACTCCCCGGACGACTTCCTCCTGGGTAGCCGCAGCGTGGGCTGTCCCGGTGCGGTCTGAGGGGCAAAGCAAAACGGGCTCACCATGGGCGGCCAGCAGCCGTGCCGGGGCGAGCGGGGGGCGCTTTTCCCACCAAGCATCATAGGCGGCTTTCAAGCGGGCGACGGTTGCAGCATTGTCTCCTGCGACGTTCCGGCGCTGGGCGGGGTCGATCTGGACATCATATAACTCCCGTCCGTTGACGAGCCTCCAGCGGCCTTCCATGACGCTGGTCAGGCGGTGGGGCACCGGCTGTGGCGTGTCCTGTGCTTCCACCATGATGACGCGTTCCGGCAGGGTGCCGCTGCCATTCAGGATGGCCGAGAGATCAGTGCCGGCGGGGTGGAGGTCTGGCGACAGAGGAGTGCCCGTGAGCCCGGCCAGGGTGGGCAACAGGTCGGCGTGCCATGTGAGGTCCGTGACCGGCCGGGGTGTCAGCCCCGGCTTGCGGATGAGGCAGGGAACGCGGTGGCCGTTTTCATAAGGAGTGCCGGCGCTGCCCCGCAGACCCTGGCCGGGCGCTTCTGGTCCGGTGGCGGCGGTCAGCAACAGGAGGGCGGTGCGGTCGAGGCCGAGCGCGGTGAGGTGCCGGGAAAAACCAGCGACGGCGGTGTCCAGCGCCTTGAGCTGATCCTCTCTTTTAGCGGCGCTGGCGGGCGGGGCGATAACGCATAGGAAAGGGTCCTTGCGGCGGGCCTCCAGATAGGCTCCTGCGGCTTCGAACGCGGCCTCCATGCCGGTGCCTTTTGTTTTGACGGGAGTCCCGTTTTCCAGCCACAGGTCATCGCTGCCGTCATTCCCCCAGATGTCCGCAGAGGAGCCCGGCGCGGCGCCGCCATGTGTCAGGCTATAGATAAACCCGTGGTCTCTGGCGCGGCAGGGCGCGGCATCCCCCAGCCCCCATGTGCCAAACAGGGAGGTGTGCAGACCGGCTGCGCTCAGTATTCCCTGAAGCGTGAGGGTGCCGCCGGGCAGGCGGTCCCGCCCGGCGCTGGAGCCCCAGACTCCGGCCTGCCATGGGTGCTTTCCTGTGAAAAACATGGCGCGGCCCGGGGCGGTCAGCGCGCCGCCGTGGTGGTTAGCCAGAATGACGCATTCCTTCGCTAGGGCATCGATACCAGGGGTGCCAGGCGCTGGGTTTCCTGACAAACTCAGTTCTCCCGCTCCGAGGCTGTCTGCCAGAATGATGATCACCTGCGCGGGGTCGCGTCCGGCAGCGGGGCGCAGCAGGCAGGCAGCGAGGCAGCAACTTACAGAGAAAAGGCGGAGATTCATGAGAGATGTCTGGCGTGGCTGCCGGCTTAGGGTTCCTGCGGTTTTTCTGATGTCAGCCCCTGACTGAGCATACGCTGGAGATCGGCGGCGGCGGCGGTGAACACGGCAGGGTCCGTGCTGGCGGCATCCATGGCAGTCCGCACGCGGGCTTCCCTCAAGCCACTGGCGGCAGCGAGACGCGGGATGCGGTCCGCCGCCTCTTGGGTGATGCCTAGGTGCAGCGCGGCGGCGTTCACCATGCGGCGGGCAGGCTCCAGCACCAGGAGGGGATCCGGTGAGCGCTCGCGCAGGAATTTCCCCGCCTCGTCCAGTTGAGTGCCGAAGTGCCGCGTCCGACGCGGATTCGGCGGGATGATGCTACCAAAGCGCGTGAGATTCCGCCAAAGCCAGAGGACGATGATCAGCGCCAGGCCCAGGAGCGGCATCCAGGCATAGCGCATCAGCAGGCCGAAGAACGAGACGCGCCCGGTCAGGAGAAATGTGACGGCACTGGAGTTTTCCAGAGCGGCTAGGCTCACCAGCGCCTGCGCATGGTCTGCGGTTCCCAGCCAGCGGTTCCGGAAAAAACTCCCGCTGGCCAGAAAGGTGATGCGCCCGTTGATCACGGGGCCACTGAGCAGGGTGGCGGCTTCCGGCGGCCCTGCGGTGACATCTGGATGAAAAGAGCTATTCCCCTCATGGCTCATGGTGACGGCGTCTGACGGCTCCAGTTTCAGGGTCTCGCCCTCCAGCTCCACCGATACCTGGGAGGGCTGCGGCGTTGCTTTAAGCTCTGTGTCTTCCTCTTCATTTTTGACTTTCAGGCCGGCTGTATGCTCTGGTGTTGTGAAGCCGGTGGAAATGCCGCTCCATCGCAACATGGGATCGGTGTCCGGTGTTAGTTCAGGCTCATGGGGGCTGAAGTCGTTGGAGATGAGATCTGCATGGGAAAGCAGGACCACGAGATGCCCGCCGCGCTGCGCCCACTGGCGGTAGCTCCGGGCGACAGCTTCGGAGTTCAGCATACCTGCGGACAATACCAGCATGTGATCCGTGGAGGGGAGTTCATCAAGCTGGTAAACGCTTTCCGCAGCGGTGCCGTAGTGCTCCAGCAGGCGCTCGGCACTGAGCCACGGGCGGAAGCGGGCCTCGTCCTTATAGGCATCCGGGGCTTCCTCCACCCGGAGCAGCTTCCGTTCTCCACAGCCTGTGAGCAGCAGTATGGGCAGGAGAAACCGCACTGCGGTGGCAGCGCTCTGCTGTGGTCTGGGGGGCGCCGGGCTTTCCTTCAGGGAAAAAGGCCATGTCGCACAAAGCCGCTGCATGGCAGCCTCCCCGGGCGGGACCGTCCCGTAGGCGCAGAGCACCCAGGAATCTGTGAGGGTGTGGAAATATCTGCTGCGGGCCGGGTCTTGGAAATGCGTTAGGAGCCGGAGGCAGTCGCCCTCGGTATCGCTCTCATGCACTGGCAACCGGCCCTTGGTGACCAGCCAGGCCAGCGACCCGCGGTAGAGCAGGCGGAGGGCTTCCATGGGCCTGCCCGCTAGCCATTCCAGCCACGCGCTCGCCGGGACATCGTCGGGCAGGCTTTGCGGAGTGATGTCCATGCCCATGATGGTGCGGGGCCCGGCGCGAGGCTCTCTGGCGGCAGCTGTGGGGGTCTGCAGGAATACCCGGTTCTTCACAACGAGCATGATGATGATCACGATGGCTGCGATGATGAACAGCCAGCCCAGCATTCCTGTGAGCCCTAGACCTAAATCGGGGTTCAGCCCGCTGGTGCTCTTCTCCACCTCCTCTGCCTCGT
>JAYVJI010000586.1:0-2556 GCA_043769435.1 Verrucomicrobiota bacterium | reverse complement strand
GAACATGCTGGAGCCAAAGGCTTGCCTGGGATGTGGCAAATGCTTGATAAACTGGGTCGTGATAAGTGGCCCACTTTCGTCCGCGGCGATTGCGGTTATTTACAACTGGTGGAATCTCTACCTGAGGTTTTATGACGCCGAGCACCATCGTGAAGCTATCCGCAGCCGGCCCATGCTCATGTCCGGAGTGGGCCGACAAGTCCAAAGCGGCGGGCAGCGCACGGTCAAGGTCAGCATTCTGCATGAAAAAGGGGCGGATATTGCCCGTGCCATACAGCTTATCAGCGGGGAAATCGGACAGATCCGAGCCATCACGGAGCGATGGACCATCGTGCAACGTTGGTCCCTCCTGCTAACGCGACTTCTGCGTCGATGGCTTGGTGGAAAATGGCTTCCTGGACTACCCAGAGGAGCTGAACTCCTGCTCAGCGGATGAAAATTAGCCCCCCGTCCGCCATCCTGAGGGCCCCGCCAACGTTCTACCAAAAGGACGCTAAATCCGTACGCCCATTTTCCTTTTTAGGATAAAGCGATGACTTCATGACTAACGTTTTAAACTGGAGAATGAAAATGAGCCGATTCCGATTTGATAGTGCCTAGAACCGTGTATAAGGACGCCGATGGCTTTCGGCATCTTTTGTAGATAAGCTTGACCATCATGAACTGTCCCATACTGATCTGTGTGGATTTTCGCTACTCTACAGCCACCAAATGTTAAGGATCCGCCTTTTCCGATGAGTTGGCCTATTCGCGAATTTTCTGGATCACTGACATCCCAAACACTTTGCCCTATTTGCTGCTGCCCCGGGTAAGCGTGATCTTCATACTTTAAGTGAATTGGCCCTGCCTCTGGGTTATTCTGGCGATACAACTCAAGTTCAGCCCTTAGGGCACTCGGCGAATCCGCTGGTATTACTCCGTTTACTCCAAACCCTGACGCCGTACGCCTCATTCCTGCGGAGTTTTGAATGAATAATATTCGCCAAATGCTGCCGTGGCTGTTTGTATCATTTGGATCATATGCGCCTATTTTTGCAGAACGAATGCCAAATGCGTTTCCTCCATTATCGGAATTGTCATAACTCAAAATCCGCACTGAAACTGAGTTATTTATGTAAGCCGGAAACTCGGCTGCAAACAAGTGCAAAAACCCTGCCGTGAGTGCCCCCGTGGCGAATTTCCCGCCGCTGAGGGCGCTGGCGGTGCCGCCGACGGTGGCGGCTACGGCGGTGCGGGCGGCGATCATTTGCCAGCCTCCGCTGCCCGCGGCTCCGAGGTTGAATTTGGCGGTGATGGTGGGGGTGAGGAAGGCCCCGATGGCGGAGCCGATGAACCCGTCCGCAAAGGAACCGCCCTGGGCCGCGGACATGGCTCCGCCGGTGAGGCCATGGGCGATGCCGTGCGCGATGTTGAGGGCCATTCCGGTGAGTTTGTTTCCGGCGGCAGTGGCCGCGGCCTGGATGCCGTGCAAGAGGCTCTCGGCGACCCCGGCGGAGATGGCCCCGGTGATGGCCCCCGGAACGCGGCTCTCCCGATGTCACGCCACGAGCCCCCCATGATGGCGGTCGTGCTAGCCGCGATTCCTGCCCCGGTCACAGCGCCCACGCCGATGGCTCCCCATGCGGACATGGTCGCCGCCGTCCCCCAGCCCGTGGCAGCGCCGTACGTCACCACGATGGCCACCACCGCCACCGCAGTCACGATGACGGCCTTGTAGTTCCGCTTCACCCAGTTGCAGCCGCGACGGTGGACATTGAAGTGGGCTCTGAAGGTGCGTCCGATGCTTTTGAAGACCTTGCCGAATAGCTTTCCTGCGCTCCGGAATGCCTTACTCAGCCACGAATTCCCGCTAGGGTCGGTGAGGTTCATGGGGTTGTTGATGACGTAGATAGAATGAGAAGGTTGAGGCCGTGCCAGTGGTGCATATTGTATCCGGCGGGACTCTCGCCCGACATCACATTTATCTTTTATGAAAAACAAACAAACACATCAGACCATAATCGGCATCGACCTCGGTGACAAGAAAGACTCCGTTTGCGTTCTCGGCAAGGACGGATTGGCGCTTCGTGAATTTTCTCTGCCTAATCGGTCAGAGGATCTTAGGGTTCCTTTCTGATGCTCTGTCTTGGTGGTTGATTGTTCGCTGTATTCCGGTTCGTGCTTTTTTGGCGCTTCGTTTTCCAGCGCCACGAGAATCAGGCTTCCATACGCACTCAGTTTAAGGGGCGCTTTCGTGACCCCGGTGCAAGGTTGATTCTGGTTTATCGCCGCTGGGAAGTCGGGCTCAGAATGCTGCTATCTAGCTGATCAAAATCGCAAGATGTTTCGGTGGTCCGAGTTCGAGAAAATGGCCGCCTAACGCCTAATTAACTAACAATTATTGGTAACTGTTTTGTCCTGCACCCCTGAGGAGGGGCTCTATGATGGGCTGGAGTGCGGGTTGTTCATCGGTTATTTTTTGTCGCGCCATTTTGGCAAAGGCGGCCGTGGATGGGGCGGGCAGGAGGATACCGAGGGACTTGAGGGTGCCGCGCAGGGAGTTGATCAAGGCCACGC
>JAYVJI010000585.1:0-4726 GCA_043769435.1 Verrucomicrobiota bacterium | reverse complement strand
TTTCCAGCTTGAAATGGCAACACGCCGGCTAGGATTTTCATCAGCGTTGACTTTCCTGCTCCGTTAGGGCCTACAAGCACGATGCGTTCCATACGCTCCACGGTCAGGCTGAGATCCTTATAGACCTGCATGTTGCCGTATCCCTGCTGGATGTTCTCCAGCTCTATTACTTTTTGCGTGCTGCGCTCCGGCTGCCGGAATGTAAACGCGAAGACCTTACGCGGCGGACGCGGCTTGTCCATCTTGTCCATTTTCTCCAGCATCTTGACCCGGCTCTGCACGCTTGATGCCTTGGAAGCCACGGACCGGAAGTTATCAATGAACGACTGGATGTGCTCGATCTCCTTCTGCTGATTGCGGTAGGCCTGCACATAGAGATCATAGCGCTTATCTTTCTCCGCGAGATATTCCGTATAATTGCCGGTGTAGGAAGTGACTTTCCCCTCCTCAATCTCCAGCACTGACTCTGCTAGCGAGTCCATGAAATCCCGATCATGCGAAATGAAAAGAATGGCGCCGGAATAGCTTTTGAGATGGCGCTGAAACCAAAGTAGCGAGAGGAGATCCAGATGGTTCGTCGGTTCATCAAGCAGGAGAATATCCGGCTCTAGGACCAACAGCCTAGCCAGATGCGCCCGCATGATCCAGCCGCCGCTCATCTCCCGGATGGGCCGGTGGAAATCCGCCTCGCGGAACGCGAGGCCTTTGAGAATTTTTTTGGCCTTCGGTTCCAACTGGTAGCCGCTGTTGTTGTTGAAAACATCCTGCGCGGCTGTGTATGCCGGGTCAGCAGTGGTGCCTGCGAGTTCGTGATCCTTCAGCGCACGAATGGCGTCCGCCATTTCCGGGTTGACCCCCATCGCTATTTCCAGCGCGGTCTCAGGACCGGGCTCGCCGGCTTCCTGAGGAAGGTAGCCGGTGAGTATGTAGTCATCCTTTTCAATGGCCCCCTCATCCACTTCCTCCATGCCCAGGATCATGCGCATGAGTGTGGATTTCCCTGCCCCGTTGGGCCCGACAAGGGCGACGCGCTCACCCCAGTTCACGGTGTGAGTGACGTCCTGGAAAAGCACGCGCCCACCGTACGATTTTGATATTTTGCGAAAAGTCAGCATTGCCTATCCCTCCTGTCAGCCAGCGCGGGAAGCAAGTGCCGGAATGAGACAATCCACTGCCCCTACTGGTTCCTCCGGCGTGACCGCTGACCAGCCTCAAGCATGGCGCTGCCCGGCTGCGGCCGTCCCCTACAAGCCTACAAGCTTTCCAGCCCACGGTCCTGACGCAAAAAAGCGGTGGCACCCATGTGGATGCCACCGCTCATGTTTGGGGAAGCTTTGAGCTAATAGCTTATTCTGCCACGAGCCTGTGGTATCTGCGAGAGCCTGTGCTCTCGCTGGAATTGACCTGAGGGGCATCGGCACCAGTGTGGTAGCGGAAGGTGACGTCCGTCCAAACAGACAGGTCATCGGAAGCCTGCATTCTGTAGGTGTGGTTGTCACCGGCGCTGTAGTTGCCATAGGTCAACAGAATTGATCCCGGTGCTATGCCTGGGCTCCATGTACCTACGGGGCGATAGACGGAGAGCATATTGGCCGGGTTGCTACCCTGGGTTGATTCTGTTCCGTTGCTGATGCCGTCCCCGTCGGTGTCCGCCGTCGCATCTCCGCCTACTTCCAAATTTACTTTGTCGATGCGGATGTTTTCAGAGCCGGAGAAGGCCACGTTGTTAGGCTGGTAAGCACGCACACGCGCGAACTGAACGCCCGCAGGGATGCCGATGAAGTCCCGGCTGAGGCTGATGTAGGGCTGAATTCCGCTCGGAGTATTGGGGATACCGGGGCCGAATTTAGTGAGGATGTAGTCCGTCAGATATGGCGCGACCGGGACGGCCTCTGCGCCACGAACGGTCGGAAGCACGCTCCCGAGATCCATCCAGGTGGTCCCATCCGCGCTTCCCTCCACGCTGACACGGAAGGAGTCTTCTGCCTCAAAGCCAGTTGCACTGGTTGTGAAGCTCCGCAGGGTGACACCAGCCTTGATGCCTTTCACAGCTGGATCGAGACGCACGGCCTCCGTGGTCATCTGTGCATTCACATTGACAAATCCCAGCATTTTGGAGCCATTGACAGGGTCATTGGTAATATCATCCACTACGATGCCATTGGAGGTGAATCCCATTTCCGTATGAATCGTTCGACGGCTGAAACTTGAACCGCCGAGGGCCGCTTGTTCAAAACCGGCAGTGTAAGATGGGGTAGCCGGACTGAGGACCAGCTCAGCACCCAAGGCAGCTTCAGGAGCCGTGACGGTGATGGAGGCTGACACTAACGTATTAATGGTATCAGTAAATGTGATGGTGGCAGATCCCAGAGTGCCTATGCTGGGCTGGGCCGGATAAGAGTAGCTGTAGGTCGAAGTGTAGTCACCAGTGATCGGGCCATTCGCGATGGGATTATTGCTCGTCCACGCCACAGCAGTTGGAATGTTGACTTTAGAGACGACCACATCAAAACTAAACGTATCGTCGGCGAATCCCGGACCGTTGGGTTGACGTTGGACATTTGTCACCGCAGGACTTATGCCCGCATCATCAGCCAGCAATTGGACAGCGAGGCACTTGTCACTGCTGGCAGCACCGCTGTTCCTCACCATAATGGCCAGAGTGTGCTCGCCCGCAAGGAGTCTCGGGACAGCAACGAGCACCGTGGCATCTGCCTGGGTGGCTGCTCCGGCACTGCGAAGCTGAACACGCTGAATCACTATTTCGTTATTCGCGGACGCACCACTCTCATTCAGTGTCGCAACGGTGTCTGAATTTGCGGCATCCTTGTATCCCGTGCCAGTGGTGTTGTCGTTGCGGTTTGCATGCACGACAAGCACCCCGTCAAGATAAATGAGCGCGTTGTCATCTAGAAGCATGCGCAGAACCGGCGCGGTGTGATCGGCAGCAAGTGTAAAGGTCGTCCGGTAATATGATGCAAAACGTAAACCGGTCGTAGGGATGGTAAGCGTTTTACCAAAAGCCGTTAATTCAGCCCCCGGCGATGTGAAATAGTCTATCCCTCCGTAACCGAACGGACCATCATCTTCCCCACCGTCATAGCTGCTGTAATTCAACGGGTCGCCGGTGAAGACACCATCCAAACTAAAGCCTTTGCCAAAGAGGGTCGCATAACCGCTGGGGCCTGTGAAGTCCGACTGCTTAGCGAACCAGGCACCTGCGGCACTGGTTGTCCCGTTGAAGTTAGCATAGAACAAGTCGGGACCATTGTTGGGAGCCGCGCCACCGCCCGCATTGGGAATGGTCGCTTCGTCTACGGAGGGATCATCGCTCATTGGCTGGAAAAATTTCCAGCCGTCGCCGAAGTTCAAGATTGTCTGCACAGTTGCCCTCGCGAGCGGGGCGGAGAGCAGCGAGAGGAGGAGTGATGTGGTTAAAAAACGGGAGTGTTTCATGAGTTGAGTGAAAATTATGATTTGGGGGGACTTCGTGGATACTAAGGAATCCAAGGCCGATTTGTCGAACTATATTTCTTGAATATTCCGACGCATTTCCGCCCGATCGATGGGAAAAATCCATATCGCTAAGACTTACTAAAAGCGTCAGCGATTTCGATAATTATCAGACTCAGTTTCAATCGAGCAGCCCGCGCCGCTTGAAATCGAAAACATTGATTTTGGCGCTCTTCTGGATCATGTCCAATGTGAACTTGAGCAAGCAGATCTCCCATGTGTCGTGGACGCCGAGCAGGACTGCCGTCATTGGGTTGCCCACCCTCTTGGCCTCTGTGCAGACGCGGTCGGTTACTGCCTCGACGCTGTCGGTGACGATGCTTTCCGTGACTTCCGTGCGCTTGAATGTGAAGCCGTATTGCAAGAGGGCAGCGCGGGAGAGGCGGCTGCGGATAAAGTCTGCGAAGGCTTCCGCCTGTTCGCCAAAGCCATCGAAATCCAGAGCCTGGGAGGCATCCGGCTTAAGAATGGAAGGCCGCTCGGCTTCGATCCTTCCCGTGCGGACAGAAACCCGGGTGACGTCATCCATCAAGCCGCTGATCAGGATAAATTCGAACTGGGTGCTGCCGAAGGTATCGATGCGCCTATCTGGCTCTATGAGGATGGATGTATTCTCCAGCGCGTAGTGGATATCATCTTCGCTGAGGCGATCGGAGGGAAACATGATTGGAAAGAAAGAGGTCAGCTCCGGATGGCTGGCACCTGCTGGGTGAGGCAGTGAAAGGAGCCCAAGCCCCAGACCAGTTCGCGGCTGTTGATCGGGATGATCTGACGGTCTGGAAAACAATCGGACATTCTGGCCACCACCGCTTCGTCATGCGGATCTCCAAAGACTGGAAGCAGTACGGATTTGTTACAGATGTAGAAATTGGCATAGCTGGCCGGGAGGCGCGTGTCATCCATGATGACAGGAGCGGGCATGGGGAGGACGAGGACATTCAGCGGGGAATCGTCCTCCGTAGTCATGCGGCAGAGCTTTTCGTAGTTTGCCATGAGTATGGGGTAGTTTGGGTCCTCCGGGTTTTCCTCTACCACAGTGACGACGGTATCAGCGTTGATGAAGCGGGTGATGTCATCAATGTGGCCGTCAGTGTCATCCCCTGCCACTCCGTCATGGAGCCAGAGTATTTTTTCCTGGCCCAGCATCTCACGGAGGTAGCGTTCTATATCCTTGCGGCTGAGATGAGGGTTGCGGTTTTTATTGAGTAGACAG
>JAYVJI010000584.1:0-2692 GCA_043769435.1 Verrucomicrobiota bacterium | reverse complement strand
GAGCCCATGCCCGTGTTATTCAAAAAGTGCGCCAAATTACCCAGTTTAGCCTTCAGCATAATCAAATCACCGCTCAAGCCCCTCAACTGAAAAGCCGTGTCTCTGCGCTCTCTCCGCTCTCCGCCGGCCTCACCTCACCTCACCTCACCTCACCTCACCTCACCTCCTAAGATGAAGTCCATCGAGAAACATTTGCACCGCAACAACGATAAGAAGCATGCCCATGAGGCGCTCCACGGCCGCCAATCCCCGTTGCTTGAGTATTCTGGCTAGCAACGGGGATACCAGCAGGATGAGCGTCGTGATGCCCCATGCAGCAAAAACAGCAAAGCCAGTTGCGGCCAGCGATTTTTCCGGGTCTCCCCTCATGAGAATGATCACCGCGATCACTGATGGTCCGGCGACATAGGGGGTGGCCAGGGGAACGATGAAGGGCTCCTCCTTTGGGGGCCCGGCGGCATCGTCACGCAGCGGGTAGATCATTCGCAGGGCGATGATAAAAAGGAGCACGCCGCCACTGATCCTGACCGCTTCCTGCGTGAGGTCCATCACGGCCATGAATCCACGTCCGCCCAGAAACACGACCGCGAGAATGGCCAGCGCAAAGCAGCATTCCCTCAGCACAACCCTGCGGCGGCGAGGCTCCGGAACACTGCGCAGCGCAGACAGGAAAAGCGGGATGTTTCCTAGCGGATCCATCACCAGCAAAAGCGTTAGGGTGGCGGCGGCGGTATCCATGATCTCAGGCAAACCGGTCCGGCTGTACAAGGCTAAGATCAAAGCCGGGGTCCTCACCGCTGAGAACATTTGCCATGATGCGGCCGGTCACCGGCGCTAGGCTCAGTCCCATCATGGCGTGACCGGTAGCGGTGCTCAGGTTTTGCCACTGACGGCAGCGGCCAATATACGGCATGCCGTCAGGAGCACAGGGACGCAGCCCCCTCCAGATGGGCAGCCCCCGGAAGTCCGCTGCCTGCAGTTCCGGATAGTATAGCGGAATGGACTTGATGATTCCCTCCACCCGCCGGGGATTGATCTCTTCGTTTAATCCCGCTATCTCCATGGTACCTCCGACCCGCAGAGCGCCATCCATGGGGGTCACGGCCACCCGGGCCTCTACAAAAATGGCGCACAATTGCGGCAGCTGGCGTGGGGATGGATGGGTCACACTGTAGCCCTTTCCGGCCTGCATGGGAATATCCAGCCTGAGTTCCCTCACCATACCGGGAGACCATGAGCCGCCGCAAAGCACAAACTCATCCCCCGTGATCTCACCGGATGCAGTGAGTGCGGCAGCGATCTTCCCAGCGTTGTGACGCCAGCCGGTAATCTCTGTATTATAACGAAACACACCACCAGCCGCAGCAAGCCGCCGCCGCAGTGCTGCCATGAAGCGTGATGGCACCAGATGACAATCTCCGGGAAAGTAAACACTGCCCTTTATGTCCATGGTAATGCCGGGGTCCAGCAGCGCTGTACCATGGCTGTCTAGGACCTGGGCCTGAATTCCCAGTTCATTCGCCCGCAGGGCCATGCGGGCCTCATCATCCAGACCATGCTGTGTGCGGCAGAGCATCAGCAGGCCTTTCCTAACAAGGCCGAAATCGTCCTCCATTGACAAGGCCTCGAACTCCGCCCGGCTGGCAAAACTAAGATCACGGATCAGCGGTGAGGCACGGTCCACGCGGGCCTGAGTGGCTGCCTTCTGGAAGAGCCATGCCCATCGAGCGAGCCCGGGGTCGAGTCTTGGCTTGATATAGAAGGGGCTCTCCGGATTCCACATCCACCTCAGCCCCAGACTGACCATGCCGGGCGCTGCTAGCGGTACAAAGTGACTGGGCACGATCATTCCGGCATTGCCAAAAGAACAGCCATCGTGCCCCTCAGCTCCGCGCTCGAGAATCGTCACGCGATGTCCTTTTTGTGTGCAATAAAAAGCCGTCGCCAGTCCGATGACGCCGCCGCCACAAATGATGATATCTTTCCCGGAACTCATATCACATCAATCCATCGCGGCGTAGAGCACATCGGGATCACCGGTAAAAAAGTTCAGCAAATTCAGCGTAGCCCGCATCGCCTGCCGGGGAACACTTTCAAAGGTGCGGCTGCCAATGTGCGGCGTGATGAGGCACCTGGGGTGGCTGAGCAGAGGATGATCCGGAGCCGGTGGTTCCTGCTCCATCACATCTGCGGCGTATCCGCCCAGCTGTCCCGTGTTCAGTGCAGCCAGCAGTGCGCCGGAGTCCACCAGCTCGCCCCGGGATGTGTTCAAAAGCAGAGCACCCTTTGGCAGCAGGGCTATCCGCTCTGCATTCATCAAATGCCGCGTTCGCTCGTTGAGCATCGTGTGCAGACTCAGAATGTCTGCATTTTTCAACAGATCATCCATGGTCCCATGACGCTGCACCTGATACTGCGAGGCAAAATCCTCCGGCCAGAAATTCCCGTAAGCATGGACTTCCATATCAAACCCCCGGCATCGCTTGATCATTTCCTGACCGATCCTTCCTAGGCCGATGATGCCGATCCGCTTTCTCCAAAGCTCATTGCCCGTCACGCGGGTCCACTTTCCAGCCCTCGTGGCGATCACGCTGTCCACAAGATTCCTCACCATGGCGAGCAGCAGACAGAACGTATGCTCCGCCACTGTGGTGTGATTCACGCCCGGCGTGAAGAGCACGGGCACCTGCCA
>JAYVJI010000583.1:0-3104 GCA_043769435.1 Verrucomicrobiota bacterium | reverse complement strand
CCTCCCGGCGCGGCGAGGTCCACGCTGACCGCGCCGTAGTTGGAGAAATCGGACAGGCCGCCGAGCCGATTAATGGAGGCCACGGAGATGACGGCATCGTAAGGTGAGGTGCCGCTGTCCGGGGCGAAGTCAGGGACGGCTGAAGTGTCATAGCACGCGGGGAAGAGCGGAAAACGATCGGTATCCAGACTGTCATTGCCTGCAGCGCAGACTGCCATGATGCGGGCATTGGCCATGCGGATGCAGGCATCTCGCAGGAGCACGGAAGGCCTAGGGCCTCCCCAGGAAAGATTGGCGGCGGGAAGATTCAGTTGATGGATGATTTTCAGATTCGTGAGGTAGTCCATCGCTTCAATGGCTGCTGCCGAGGATGCCCCGCGACGGTCGCCGATCTTCAACGGGATGACTTTTGCCCGCCAGGCTGCACCGGCTCCGCCGAGCGCGTTGTTTCCCGCTGAGGCAATGACGCCGGCGACGTTGGTGCCATGTGGATTGGCGAGGTTTTGTCCGGGCGCACCGTTGTCATAGACGGTGTTGTCATTGTTCACAAAGTCCCACCCGTGGATATCGTCCACGTAACCATTTAGGTCGTCGTCCACGTTGGGCAAGCCTGCGGCCTCCACAGGATTCGTCCAGATATTCGCCACGAGGTCAGGGTGGGTAATCTCGAAGTCGGCATCCAGCACGGCCACGACAGCGCCTTGTCCGGTCACATTCTCCGACCACGCCGCCGCAGCGCGGGTGCCCGGGAAATCATTCCCACTGCCCCACTGGGTACCGTCGGCGAAACGCGGGTCATTCGGCACCTCCAGCCAGCGATAGAGATAGTTTGGCTCCGCGATTTCCACGTCACCGCTTTGTTGGAGGCTGGACACCGCTTGGTCCACCGGCAGCGTGGTGCGATAGACCACCACGGGGCTTTCTCCAGCCTGCTGCATCGCAGAGGAAAAGAGAATATCCGATGCGCCCACGAGGCCTGATGAAGCGGCGAGAAAAGAGGCCTGCGCTTCATCCGGCCGCTGCCGGTAGCGCACCAGCACCTCCCCGGGCACCGCCGTGTATTCCGCAGGCAGCGCCGCCCGGTAGTAGGCCCGGCCCGGCGGACGTGCGATATCTATAAAATCGTAGAAAGTGGCTGCCGCTGGGATCACCGCACGGTGGATTTCCTCCCAATCCAGCAAGTCCGTGGACCGCTGGATGGCATAGATCTGACCTGAGATCCCGGTCACCCGCAGGGAGACAGAAGTGGCATTGAGTGACTGCACGGCGATGGAAAGTGCCGGCGGGGTATCCAGCGCCCTGACGGAACTGTGCCCCAGCAGTGACGCGGCGAGGAGCAGTGCTAGGAACGTCGCCGGGGTGCGTGAAATGAGTTTTGTTTTCATGGGAAGTTTGCGTGTGCTCAGAGCGGGTTATTTATCGGCGTCCTTGAGCAGGCGCGTGAGTTTGGCGGCACCTTCCACCATGACTTTGCTGGCCTCTGGTGAGAGTTCGGCGCAGCGGGTGCGGCAGAAGGATTCAATGGCGTCCAGTTCCCCGCGCATCTCATTCCAGAGGTCATCGCTTTGCGGATCGCGCTTACTGAAGAGGCGGAGATTGGGTTTCAGACCGAGGGTGCCCTGAGCGACGTAGAAGTAGTGGGCCGCGAGGATGTCCTTCTGCTTTTGCATCAGGGCCGGAGTGGCTGCGGCGAACTGTTCAAGCCGGTAGAGCGCGAGGCAGTCGCCGGAGAGCTTGGACCATTGGTTGCCGTAGCTTTGCAGGCTCCAGCCGAATTCCCGGGACTCCATTTTGGTGGCCCCTTCAACGAGCAAGTTCACGCGCTGAGTGGTCTCTTTTTCAAAGCCATCCAGCGTCGCGAGAGCTTTGGCATTTGCGGCACCGGGAGTTGAGAGAGGATCGCCGGCGGGAACCTGCGGAGACGGCTTTTCCGCCTCAGCGGAGGCGGGCGCAGGGGCTGGCTTCTGCGCGATGGCGCGTTCGCTGAGAAAATGCAGGGAGACGGCCCCGGCGGCAAGGCAGAAGGCGAGGGGAAGGCGTCGTTTAAGGAACGGGTGTGTTTTCATAGGAAGAGCAGTGGATGATTGGACGGGGTGGAAATTGTGGGTGAAGGGATCACCCGCGGAGCACTTCGCAGAGGTAGCGGAGTTCCTGTTCAAGCTGTTCGGGCGAGGCGACGGTGGGGGCGATGACGGCGCGGAGGGCTTTTTGCCAGTCTTCGCGGAGGCGTTCGAGGAACTTGCGGAGGGTGGCGGGTTCGAGGCCGAGGGTGGCGGCGAGGGCGGTGAGGCGGGCGTCTTCCTGGTAGCCGACGAGCCAGGGTTTGAGGGCTTCGTAGCGGCGGGCGCGCTCGGGGTCGCTGAGGTAGGTGGTTTCCAGCCGCTGGAAGGCGCGGGAGAAGACATCGAGCGCCCATTCGCGGTCGAAGTAGGGATCGAGTCCGTGGGGGAGGTAGTCGGTGTCGGCGTCCACTTCCGCCATGTCCACGCGGGTGTGGCCGGCGCCGCGCTTGAGGGTGCGGCGGGCGCGCAGCCAGGAGGAGATGAAATTCCGCAGGGCGGTGCGCAGGAGGGAGCGGAGACGGCCTTTGTCAGGATCGTGGCGATCGAAGAGGGTGGTGCCGGCGGAGCCGCGGGGGAAAACTTCATCCGTGAAGAACTGCTGCACGATGTCTTCGGCCTCGGTGAGGCTGAGTTCCGGCAGGGCGGACTGCACGGAGCGCAGGAGCGGGCGGCGATAGGCGGCGGACATGGCTTCCAGCACGGCGGCGCGCCGGGCCGGCTCCAAGAGGCCGTCGAGCCAGGAGTCGTGGGTATCCGGCCACAGTTCGCCGGGCGGGGCGACGATGGTGGTGGCGTCTGGGGTGGAGGGATTCATCATTAGGTTAAGCCCGGTGCGGGCAGTGGGTGTGACAGACTTTTTATTCCAGGCTCACTTTTTTTTGCGGCAGGGCGGCCTGGGCTTCCTGGATGAGAGCCTTGAGCCGGGCGGCTTCCCGCTGCTGGGCGGCGTCCAGCGGGCCGGTTTGTTGAAGAAGCCCGTTCGCCCGCCGGAGTTGGTAGAGCGGGGTGTATTCTCCGGGTTCCGGCACGATGACGGCGGAC
>JAYVJI010000582.1:0-2392 GCA_043769435.1 Verrucomicrobiota bacterium | reverse complement strand
TGGCGTGGCACGCGGTTAGTGCTTGAAAAACGGTGAGGGACGGAGCCGTTTTAGACAGGAGCGGTAGCGACGTGCCCCGCAGGGGTGCGACTGCCAAGCCAACGCGGTGTGCAGACGGTTCCGGTAGTTGCTCTCGTGCTGTTCGGTTTGAGAGAAGGCGGTCGAAACTGGCGCAGGCCGTCTTTGCTAATGGGAATGTTTCCTGGAATTTTTATGCATTCCGAGGCAGGCGACGGAGCATATCCGCAGTGATCTGCGACCAAACCAGACTTCAACTATCTGCCACCGCCACCGGGCCGCCCTCCGCCTTGTCTCCCGCCCCCTCCGCCGGGTCGGCCACCGCCACCGGGACCGCCACCGGGTCTTCCTCCGCCTCCAGGAGGGCGGGCACCGGGGCCGCCGGGGCCGCCTGGACCTCCGGGGGGACGGCCTGCGCCGGGGGGAACTGGTTGCCCGTCACCAGGCGGGTTTGCGCCTGGCTGGGGGGTGTTGGCAAACCCGCCTGTGAACTGCTGAGGGTTGGCCATAGTGGGTATCCAGAAATTGAGTTTAGTGGGATCGCTGTTATCCAAGAACTGGATGGTCATTTCCACAAATGTCGGTCTATTGGCGTTTGATGCCGGCCACTCGAGTTCCCATTCCTGTGTTTGGTCATTAAAGAAACGCCAGCCTAGGTAGGCGATGCCGTCCAGGATGGTCAGTCTGTTGAGGAGTTTAGTTTCATCCAGCCGGGCTGGGTTTTCCTGGTAAATTTGCGCCTGTTCTTCGTCGAGATAGAGGAGTGATGCCTGGATGCCGCTGCTGACGCTTGAGCGCTCGGTGCGGAGGATCACGGTGGTGGAGCCGCCAACGACGCCCGGCCAGGAAAAGGCCAGCGGATAGTTCGAAAAGGCGACTTCTGTCAGGTCCGATCCCGCACCGCCGAAGAACAGCAGAGTGACCCTGGCGTTTCCAGGTGCCTGTTCAAAGTTGCGCCGCATCAGTTCGCAGAAGCTATGCACTCGAAGGGTTTTGCTGGCCCGGGCCGTGACTTCCACGCTGACGTCCATGGCTCCGCGCTGGATGGAAAATATCCCCGTCATCAGCAAGCCCAGCAGCGCGAGGCTGAGCAAGATCTCGATCATGGTGAATCCCGTGACTCGGCGGGGGGGGCAGGTCTGCATAGCGGCGGAGGTCAGGATATAGTTAACGTGCCACGGGTGCAGCAGGCGGCCCCGCACTTCCGGCAGCCCCGGTTTGGCTATAGAGGCGGGCGTAGCGCAAGGTCTCCGCGACGGCCCTGCCCTGTTGTCCGAAGTTATCGTAATAAGCGGTCACGGTGATGCGGTACATATCTGCCAGTTCCTGACCCTCGGAGTTTTTCATTTCCTTCTCTAGGACGATGTCCGTGACAGTGTAGACTCCCATTTCATCCGGATCACTTTTCTCTCCGTTTAGCTCCTGGATTTGCGGCACTTTGCTGAACCATGTGAGATCGGACTGAAGGCGGCTGGTCATGCGCATATCGAGTTGGGAAATGATAGCAATCTTAGCCGCGCTGGTCAATGCGCCCATCAAGGCCATGGCCGCGGTGCCGAAGATGGCGATGGCGATGAGGATCTCCATCAGGATCATGCCCCGGGAGTGCCTGTTAGTTAGGGTGGCGTTCATTTTTGGTGGACTTCCAGTTCTTGTTCAACGACCGTGGTCGTCAGCGGGTCATACTGGCCCCAGAGTGTGCCGTAACTGCTGACGAAGCGCAAGCTGATGGGCTCGCACAGTCCGCTTTGCGAAAAAACCCAGAGATCACCTTTCGCCTGGGTCCATTGCGTGGATCCCCAGTGGCGGAGTTCCAAGCTTACGCCTTCTTCCAGTTGGACTGTGTCTATTCCGCTGCTCCGGTTCATGGCCTTGTCTGTTGCTTCGAGAATTTTCTGGTCCTCCACCTGCGCGGCCCCGCGGGGTTCCAGGACCAGTTTGTTAGGCATCAGCCGTATCTGCCAGTCGTTTTGTTCCTGCATGGAGCGCATCCATGCTTTTTTCGCTAGGGCTCTGGTGTCGTCAAAGGGCTTCCTCAGCGGGCGCTCATCATCCAGTCCCCTCATCATCACGGTAGTGGCCCCGAAAATGAGCCCGATGATGGCCATCACCATGATGATCTCCAGCAGGGTAAATCCGCGGTTCGTTTTCATGGCAATGGCCGGGGTGAAAGGGATTACTTTGACCAGTTACCCACGTCGTCGTCATTTCCCTCGACTCCATCCGGGCCTTTGGAAAAAATATCGTATTTGTTGCCGGAGCGTGTTCCGGGGTTTTTATATATTATTTCGTTATCCCATGAGTCTTTCAGCTCGTCCTCTGAAACGATGCCTTCATTCACCATGGCGCGCAGTCCGGCGGCCTGGCTGGGCAG
>JAYVJI010000581.1:0-5044 GCA_043769435.1 Verrucomicrobiota bacterium | reverse complement strand
CCGTGGCGCAGTCATTCCAAAGACCGATGAGTTTTCTAGTTAGGAGAGAACGCATGGACTTTGCATGGGCATAGTCAGGGTGGTGATGAAGGTATTCATGAATGCCGAGAAGCGTGAAGCTCCATGCCCGTGGCGAGGTGAACTCGGCGACCACGGCCAGGCCACGGGCAAAAAGCTGTGCAGAAAGTTTGCGATGACCGTCATTGCGTGAACGTCCGGCACCAGTGCCAGCGGCCCAGAGGGCGCGGGCGTGACTGTCTTCGCTGCCCGCAGCCTCCAGCCACTGTCGGCCATGGCTCATGAAATTCCGGAACCGTCCGCTAGTGTAATCAAGGGCCGCCGCTAGAAAGGCGAGGTAGTTAGTGGCCAGCTTTCCGGGGTTTTTTTCCAATGGTTCGTCTCCGAGTTCATCGAGAAGATTGCAAAGAATAAAGGCCCGGGCGTTATCGTCTGTGCAGTAACCTTCGTGAAAGTTAGGCACATTAAAAATGGCATGTTGGAAAATCCCGGTGCCATCACTCATGCGGATGATATGGTCCAGCCGCAGCGGTGGCAATTCGTAGGGCCGACTGCCCAGAGTCCACCCGGCAAAGGCCGTGCGTGGGGCAGTCTTCCGGTCTGCACGGGCGGTTTGAAAGGACTGTAGATATCGTTGAGCCACAGCCGGCCAGATCATACTACGGCCCATTGCATGTGCCTCCCTCCGGATTCTCTCCATGCGTGCGGGATCGTCCAGCAGACCACACACCCCCTCAGCTATGGCCTCGGGATCGCGAAACGGAACGAGCACGCCGCGATCATTTGCTAGCAATTCTGCCGCGTGCCAGTAAGGAGTCGAGACTACGGCCTTTCCAGCACCGAAAACATTAACCAGTGTACCAGAGGTGATCTGGGCCTCATTCAGATAGGGCGTGAGGTAAATATCGGTGGCGCGAATGAACTCTTTGAGATCCCCGGGTGAAACGAAGCGATTGTAAAAGATAACGTGATCTTTCACGCCTCTATCCTCAGCCAGCCGCTCGAGACTGAGCCGGTAGCGCTCACCCTCACGGGCCACTAGATGCGGATGAGTGGCACCAAGCACGAGGTAGACGACCTCCGGGTGTCGTTTCACAATAGAAGGAAGGGCCTCAATGGCATGTTCGATGCCTTTCCCCGGACCCAGCAGACCAAATGTTAGTAATACATGGCGGCCTTCGACACCGAATTGTGCTTTGTAAAATGCGGGGTCTTCAAACGGCATGTCCGGTATACCGTGCGGAATGATATCGATGTGGGAGTCCGGCACGCCATAAGTCCCGCGCAGAATCTCTGCCCCCTTTTCCGCCATGACGATCAGCCGGTCGCTACGAGCCGCTAGTTCATTCAATACCTTGCGCTGCGCAGGATTGGGATCAGTCAATATTGTATGCAGGGTTGTCACCACAGGCATCCTGACTTCTTTGAGCAGGGCAAGCAGATGGCTGCCCGCCGGTCCGCCGTAGATCCCGAATTCGTGCTGCACGCAAAGCACATCGGCGTTGTTGAAATTTAGAAAATCCGCCGCCCGCCGATAGGAGTCTAAATCCTTTTCCAGCAGCTCAAATCGCACCCTCGGCGGATAATTGTAACCTTCTACCCGATCATTGACAGCGCCCACGATGCATTCTGCGCCCGGTGCCGCCGCTGAAATGGCTTCCCCTAGGTCATAAGTAAAAGTGGCGATGCCACAAAGGCGCGGCAAATAATCGCCAAGGAAGGCGATGCGCTGCGGTGTAGTGGAATGGTTCAAGATAATCCTCTCATATGCTGCGACACACTAGAGCAAACAGACTTGGGCAAGAATAGCAAGTGCAACACGGACCCACCGGTCATTTTACCACCATTTCCACCGTCGGGGAGACGGCACGGGCTTTCGTCCCGCATCCCCTTCCCCCATGCCTCCTTTGGAACTGGCAGGTGAACTGGACACCCTGCTGGATGCCGCCTCCACAGCCATTGGCCGACTGGATGGCATCTCCCTCATCCTCACTGATCCCCAGCTTTTCCTTTACACCTATGGTGCGCTGGCTTGATGGGGGCCCCGGAACATTCTTCTGAGAGCCTGACTATCAAACACTTGGATGCGCGCTAAAAACTCCTGGAGACTTTCCGTTCCTGTGCTTATGGTAGGGAGAGGGCAGCCATCGCTGCCTCACTACCACCCACCCAAATCACTCATGAAACTTAGCCTCCTAGCTGTAGCAGCCGTTGGATTTTCCAATGCTGCCTTCCTCAAAATCGAAAGCAAGACGACTGTGAACAACGACAATACCGGGAAATTTTCCCAGGTGATGGAGTTAAATCTCGACGGAATCCTCGGCATGTTGGGAGGTGGTGGCGACGCCGGAAAAAACCCGATGCTAGACCCGAACAACATGCTGGCAACAGTCATGGGCGGCATGGCCAAAAGCGTGGATGTCTGGATTGATGCGAAGGGCGAAAAGACCAAGCTGGGGGCAACCCGCCTGACACTGTCCGGCCTTACGAAAGACTGGGTCGCCCAAGGTGATATCAAAAAAATGCTGACCGACCTCCCCTCAAGCAGCGGACTGCCGATGAATCCGAAAGATTTGCCTGAAATGCGGGCCTTCAACGTCACGGAATCGGGCGGCAACAAAGTCATCAGCTTCATGGGGGTGGACGATGTCCTCTCCATCGTGGATGGCCTGCGGAAGACCGCTGTCAAAGAGGGTAAAGGACCGAAGCCCGGTGAAGCGAAGGTAGACCGGGAGCAGGTAGCGGGTGTCCTCCAGCAGGCCAAGGCCGCCTACCCTCAGTATAAGGGAATAGCCGCGATGTTTCTCAAGGATGTGTCCATCTCTGCGGAATTGACCGTCAGCGGCGACATCGTGGAGAGCGCAGTCTTTAAGAAGACTGGTCCTAACACCGTCGCCATGACCTTTTCCGGCACCCAGCTCATCGAACTCGCGGACCAGATCATCGAAGACGAAGACCTGCCTGATAAAGTGGTGGCCTTGGTGAAGGCGGTGGAGAGCGGCTTTGCCGATGGTTCCATGATGCCCGCACTGAAGACCTTCCTGACCCCATACATGAAGACGATTTACGGCGGCGATGCCAATCCCCGCGTGGTCTTCAAGCCAGGTGCAGATGCCTTCAACTACACAGCGGAATCCGTCAGCGCCAAGGCGGGGCAGACCCCGGCCCTGAAGGCCCTCATCGAGAAATCTGAAAAGGGCCGCAGCGTGACCCTTCCTGGCCCGGCACCTGCTGAGAAGCCTGCGAAGAAGAAGGCCGCCTGATCCGGGACCAGCCTGAATACATCATTGAAGACCTCCAGCAGGACTTCAGCACTATCGTCCGCAGCGGCGGAGTCCGGTCATTCCGGGCTCCGCCGTTTTGCTAGGCACATGGCGCTGCCCGGGTTTGGTGCCGCCGCGCAGGAACGGCTGTGCGCCTCCACTGTGCTCGTCATCGGCGCGGGGGGCCTGGGCTCTCCGGCCCTACTCTATCTGGCTGCCGCAGGAGTGGGCAGGATCGTGATTCTTGATCCGGACAAGGTAGAGCTGTCCAACCTCCAGAGGCAGATTATTTTCACCATGAGCGACCTCGCATCGCCCAAGGCGGAAGCGGCAGCGGCACGGCTGCAGGCACTCTGGCCGGAGCTTTGCGTGGAGCCGCACGTGTCAGCCTTCACGGCGGAAAATGCGCGCCGGTTTGTCAGGGACTGTGATGCCGTGGTGGACGGCTCGGATAATTTTGCCACCCGCTACCTGACCAGCGATGTCTGTGCGTGGGAGAAAAAGCCTAACGTTTACGCATCCATATACCGCTATGAGGGCCAAGCGACGGTCTTCGCCCCTCACTTGGGAGCACCCTGCTACCGGTGCCTTTTTCCTGTGCCTCCTCCTCCTGAAGCAGTGCCGTCATGTGCGGACGGCGGAGTCCTCGGCGTGCTTCCGGGCATCATGGGTAGCCTCCAGGCAGGCGAGGCCATCAAGCTTCTGACCGGGACGGGGGAACCACTGACCGGGCGCCTTTGCCACGTCGATCTCCGCACCTCGCGGTTCCGGGAGATCCGGCTGCGCCCTGATCCGGAATGTCCCGTATGCGGAAAGCAGCCCTCGATTTTTGAACCAGTGGACTATGCGGAATTCTGTGGGGTACGGCAGCTTCCGGCACATGGCGGAATGGATGAAGCGGAACTGCGGCAACTGCTGGCCACAGCGCCCACTAGACTCTGCGTGCTGGATGTTAGGGAACTGTGGGAAAGTGCGCTGCAACCATGGCCTCATGCCCAGCTCCACATTCCGTGGGCGGCACTTCCGGAACGGGTGGGGGAATTGCCGGCTGCGGCCCGGATAGTCACTGTGTGCCGTGAGGGCCGCCGCAGCGCCGCCGCCGCCGGATGGCTGACGGAGGCTGGCTGGCCACACACCCGCTGGCTCAGGACCGGTCTGATGGATTGGGAGGAATGATGGGACTCCACCAGAAATAAACGACAAAAATTCCGCAGTCTTTGGATGTTTGTTTCTGGCTAGGTCCCTTCTTTGCTAGTCACCGCGCGCCACTGTGACGTAGCGTTTGTTTTCCCTATCAGTCACGCGGACCAGTTCCCTGCGGAATCCGCGGGCGGCAAACTTCTTCCGCGTCTCTGGCTCCTCCCACTTTTTTTCAGTGATAACAATGTGGGTCGTATCCTCTGTCAGGGCGGTCACACTGATGGCCTCACGGGTCTCAGGCCCAAGATAGTAGAGGAAATGCTGAGGCCCGGCGTAGAAGGCCATGATGCGTGCGCCCGGGCCGGTGGCGGCCAGAATTTCCAGAGCAGGCGGGCGGTTTTCCTCCTCCGTGGCCCGCTTGAGCCGCATGATGGTAATGTGCAGCAGCATCGCCATGCTGATGAGCACAGTCATTTCACCTATGAAACGAAGCGGGAATGCGAGCCGCCGCATGGAAATGAAAGCGATCCAGGCCAGGAAGCCCGCGATGGAAGCATAGAGAAAGCCCGGCTGCATCATGGCATAGCCGGGAAGGAAAGGCAGTACCGAGCCAGCAATAGTCA
>JAYVJI010000580.1:0-8235 GCA_043769435.1 Verrucomicrobiota bacterium | reverse complement strand
AATGTCTGTGCCCGTGCCCTGCCGGTTGCGTGCCGAGAGGGTCGTGCCCACGGCGTCAAATCTCACGGAGTAACCTCCAACGCTGACGGTAGCCGTGGTAGGGCCGATGCCGCTTTCCGGCACCGTAGTGAAGGCGAAACTGCTCCAGCCGGCTGGAGAGGGAATGGAGGCAGCGGATGCAGCAGTCTTGATATCGATGGCCGCGATGACAGGCGAGACATCATATCCCAGCCCGGAGGCGCCGCTGTTCCATCCACTGTCATTGAAGGCGGGCGTGGTCCACGTGGTCCCTAGGGAACCGTCTGCAGGCACATGCCAGCGCACCACCTGACCCTCGGCTAGGACCGGCGTGGTGACCGGTGCGGCGGCGGCCACGGTGTAACTAACATTTCTGCGCAGCTTGGGAAACGGGGCGAACTCGCTGGCCTTGGTCACGCCATCCGGAGCCACGAGGGCTAGATATTCACCGCCAGGATCCAGCTGGAAATTCGTATGCAACTCCGCGCCGGCGACAGCACGGTTTTTCCCCGAAGCAAACACCACCAGCCGCGCGCCTGAGGCCATTGACTGGCTAGGGAAGGCCCACTTCCCGGGCAATAGTGGATCGTCCGTCAGGGTCCAGCCACCAAGGCTGACTGCGGTGGCGGATTCATTGTGCAGCTCGATCCACCCGGGCGATGCTTGGTCGGCATCCTGCAGGCCACCCTCATTCTCTGGAAGCAACTCCGAGATGGTGAGGGCCTGAAGTCTGGCGGCAGCGAGGAAAAATAGGAGAGGGCGAAGCATTGGTTTGATTGCTGGAAGGCAGTAAGCCAAACCGGCGCATAAAAGTAAAGATAAATCCGCAGTGGGCTGATTCCTCACGATTCCTCACCCAGTGGCTCACCCAATAAGAAGGCAAACTCCCCCTCACCATCGCCGTAGATGGCAAAGACCTTGGAAAAACTTCGGCATCATCGTTAGCATGATCAACCCATGCCGGCAGCGGAGGAAAATAAGACTACGAAAATGACGCCACCCCAGCGTGATCAGCGTGATCTGGCTCGTGGCTGGTGCTGTTAGTTTCCCGGTATCCCGGTATTATCATACAAATGCGGAAGCAACGAAACATGTACTTTCGCAGAAAGATGAATCAAAATACTGCCGGTTGGCTTTCGGTCCGCGTTTTTGTCATCATAGTATCGGAAAATAGAGAAAATCTGATCAAATGCAATTCAGGGCTGGACGGGATGGAGGGAATGTGTATTCTCCCGCCCCCTACCCAACTTCCTCCCTGGCTTGATGGCAAGATAAGTTATTGAAAATGAACGAGAAAGCACAATTCAGCAATACTCCGCAACGCGCACCTGGACTTCCCCGCAAACAGGGCCTTTACGATCCGCAGTTCGAACATGACGCCTGTGGAGTGGGCTTCATCGCACACATGAAGGGCAAAAAATCGCATGAGATTGTGGCCCAAGGACTCCAGATGCTGATCAATCTGGACCATCGTGGCGCGTGCGGGGCTGAGATCAATACCGGGGATGGTGCCGGTATCCTCATGCAGATGCCGCACAGTTTTTTGGTCAATGCGGCGAAGGAAAAGTCCATTGAGCTTCCGGCGGAAGGGCAATACGGAGCGGGCATCGTTTTCCTGCCGCGGGATAAGATCCTCCGGCGCAAAATAGAGCAAGGTTTTGAAAAAATCGTGGCTTCAGAGGGCCAGCATTTTCTCGGATGGCGCACGGTTCCTACCGACAACAGCATGCTCGGTGACACGGCCCGGTCTGCGGAGCCCTACATGCGCATGGCTTTTGTGAAGCGCGATGCCTCGGTGACTGACGACATGGCCTTCGAGCGGAAGCTCTACGTCATCCGCAAGCGCTCATACAATGAGATACGGAGCACTGCTCAGGAAGGCGCTAACTTCTGGTATGTCTGCAGTCTTTCCCTCAAGACCCTCGTCTATAAAGGGATGTTGCTGACTGAGCAGGTGGGACAATATTTTCTGGACCTGAAGAATCCTGACATGGAATCAGGCCTGGCTTTGGTCCACTCCCGCTTCAGCACCAATACCTTTCCCAGCTGGGAGCGCTCGCACCCTTACCGCTACATAGCGCACAATGGGGAAATCAACACGCTGCGCGGCAATATCAACTGGATGCACGCGCGGCAGTCGCTGTGTGACTCCCCGCTCTTCGGTGAGGACTTCCAGCAGACGCTGCCGGTCGTGAATCCTAACGGATCCGATTCCGCGATGTTTGACAATGTGCTGGAATTGCTGGTGCTGGCGGGACGTTCCCTGCCACACGCCATGATGATGATGATCCCGGAGCCCTGGTCCGGCCATGAATCCATGAGCGACGACCTGAAGGCCTTTTACGAATATCACGCCTGTCTGATGGAACCATGGGATGGCCCGGCTTCCGTCGCTTTCACAGATGGCACCATGATCGGGGCCACTCTCGACCGGAACGGCCTGCGTCCTTCGCGGTATTACGTGACCAACGACGACTTCGTGGTGATGGCCAGCGAGGCCGGGGTGCTCCCGTTCCCTCCGGAGAATATCCTCATCAAAGGCCGGCTCCAGCCAGGACGCATGTTCATTGTGAACATGGAGGAAGGCCGGATAGTTCCGGACGATGAAATCAAACGGAAGATAGCCTCGGCTCAGCCCTACCGGAACTGGCTAAACGAGCACCTCGTGAAGCTGTCCTCGCTGCCTGAAGCCACCAGATTGCCAGAGCCGGACCATGACACTGTGCTCAAGCGGCAGCAGGCCTTTGGGTATACATTTGAAGACCTCCGCATGCTCATGGTCCCCATGGCGCGGGATGGCGTGGAAGCCGTGGGCTCCATGGGCACAGATACCCCCATCGCCGTCCTCAGTGACAAGGCCCAGCCTCTCTATAACTACTTCCAACAGCTGTTTGCTCAGGTCACCAATCCGCCCATCGATTGCATCCGGGAGGAAATCATCACCAGCACGATCACTACCATCGGCACTGAGGGGAATCTGCTGGATCCGACTGCGGAGAGTTGCCACCTCATTGAATTGAACTCTCCCGTCCTGACCAACGAGGAATTTGCCAAGCTCAAGGACATTAATCTTCCTGGCTATAAATCCTTGACCATTCCCATCCTGTATCCCGTCGCTGATGGCGCCAGAGGCATGGAAAAGGCGATGACGGAAATCAGTGCAAGGGCCACTCAGGCGATCAAGGATGGCGTGAATATCCTCATCATGTCTGACCGGGGCGTGGATGCCGCCAACGCACCGATCCCCGCGCTGCTGGCCACCAGCGGTCTGCATCACCACCTGATCCGCGAGGGAACGAGAACGAAAGTAGGACTCGTGCTAGAATCTGGAGAGCCCCGAGAGGTCCACCACTTCGCGCTCCTCATCGGTTACGGAGTGGGTGCAGTGAACCCTTACCTCGCATTTGAAAGCCTGGACGATATGATCCGACAGGGATTGCTGGTGAACATCGACCACAAGACCGCTTGCAAAAATTTCGCAAAATCCGCGATCAAAGGCGTGGTCAAAGTGGCCTCAAAAATGGGCATAAGCACCGTGCAGTCCTACCGTGGAGCGCAGATCTTCGAAGCCGTTGGCCTGAGCAGTGCTGTGGTCGACGAATACTTTACGTGGACGCCATCCCGCATTGAGGGGATCGGCATGGAGCAGATCGCCATGGAGGTGGAAATGCGTCACAGCCACGCATTCCCGAAGAGCGCTGCGGTGAGCCATACGCTAGACGTAGGCGGGAATTACCAGTGGCGGAAGGATGGAGAGGCCCACCTTTTCAATCCGGGAACGGTACACAAACTTCAGGCCGCTGTCCGCAAAGGAGACTTCGCTATTTTCCGGCAGTATAGCGAAGAGGTAAATGACCAGCACAAGGCTTGGTGTACCATCAGGGGCTTGCTCGATTTCAAAAAGTCCACTCCAGTTCCCATTGAAGAAGTGGAGACTGTGGAGAGCATCCTAAAGCGCTTCAAGTCCGGAGCCATGAGCTACGGTTCCATTTCCAGCGAAGCCCATGAGGCGCTCGCCATCGCCATGAACCGCATCGGAGGGAAGTCCAACACCGGTGAGGGCGGCGAGGATCCCGAGCGATTTACATGGACCAATGCGGCAGGGGATTCCAAAAATTCCGCTATCAAGCAGGTCGCCTCAGGCCGCTTCGGGGTGACCAGTCACTACCTGACAAACGCAAAGGAACTCCAGATCAAAATGGCGCAGGGAGCGAAGCCCGGTGAGGGCGGGCAGCTTCCCGGCACCAAGGTCTATCCGTGGGTAGCAAAGACCCGCCACTCCACTCCGGGCGTCGGCCTCATCTCGCCGCCACCGCACCACGACATCTATTCCATCGAGGATCTCGCAGAACTCATCCACGATCTGAAGAACGCGAACCGCGCAGCAAGGATCAGTGTTAAGCTGGTTTCCGAGGTTGGCGTCGGCACCATTGCTGCCGGGGTGGCCAAGGCCCATTCGGATGTGGTGCTGATTTCCGGATATGACGGTGGCACGGGGGCTTCACCCCAGGGCTCCATCAAGCACGCCGGTATTCCATGGGAGCTGGGACTGGCGGAGACACATCAGACGCTGGTGCTCAATAACCTGCGCTCGCGGATTGTCGTGGAGACCGACGGCCAGCTCAAGACTGGCCGTGACGTGGTCATCGCCGCTTTGCTCGGCGCTGAGGAATTCGGCTTTGCGACCGCTCCACTCGTCGCTCTGGGGTGCATCATGATGCGGGTTTGCCACCTGAACACCTGCCCCGTGGGCGTAGCGACTCAGGATCCTGAACTCCGCAAGCGCTTCACCGGCGATCCCGCCCATGCGGTGAACTTCATGGTCTTTGTGGCGCAGGAGGTCCGGGAGATCATGGCCAGCTTGGGATTCCGCTCGCTGGATGAAATGGTCGGACGCACTGACCGGCTGGAACCAAGAAAAGCCGTCGATCACTGGAAGGCCAAAGGTCTGGATTTCAGTTCCATTCTTTATCAACCCGAAGCCGGTCCGGAAGTCGGGCGCTTCTGCACCCTGAAGCAGGATCATGGCCTGGACAAGTGTCTCGACCTGACCAAGCTGCTGGCTATTTGCCAGCCCGCTATCGACCATGGCACGCCGGTCAAGGCCACGCTGCCTGTGCGAAATGTGAACCGCGTCGTCGGGACGATCACCGGCAATGAAGTCACTAAAAAGTATGGAGCTGTCGGCCTTCCCGAAGATACGATCCAGATCAAATTTGAAGGCAGTGCTGGTCAGAGTTTCGGTGCCTTTATTCCCAAAGGCATGACCTTTACGCTGGAGGGAGATGCGAACGATTATTTTGGCAAGGGCCTCTCCGGAGGCCGCCTCATTCTCTTCCCGCCTGCCGCTTCCACTTTTATTCCGGAAGAGAACATCATCATTGGCAATGTAGCCTTCTACGGAGCTACCAATGGAGAAGCCTTCATCCGTGGGATGGCCGGCGAGCGCTTCGCCGTGAGGAACTCCGGCGTCACTGCTGTAGTAGAGGCCGTTGGTGACCATGGTTGTGAATACATGACCGGAGGCACCATCGTGGTGCTGGGGCCCACCGGGCGCAACTTCGCAGCAGGCATGTCCGGCGGTGTGGCCTACGTCTTTGATGAGACGGGAGATTTTCCGAAGAAGTGCAACCAGCAGATGGTCGGTCTGGAATCCCCGGATGAAGAGGACGCCGCTGCCCTCAAAACCCTCATTGAAAACCACGCTATCAATACCCGCAGCACGAGGGCTTCCAAAATTCTTGCGGACTGGAGCGCCAGCCTGACAAAATTTGTCAAAGTCATGCCCCGGGACTACAAGCGCGTGCTGCAGGAAATCAAGAAAGCACAGGCTGCCGGTCTCACAGGTGATGATGCCTTGAATGCTGCCTTTGAGGCGAACTCCAAGGATGCCGCCCGTGTCGGCGGGGGCTGAGATGGGTTTGAAAAACTAACGGAACTATACGACTTTAGAAGACTAACGAAATGGGCAAACCAACAGGATTTCTTGAATTCGCACGCGAACTGCCGCTCGATCTCAGTGCCGTCACGCGTATCAGCCACTGGAATGAATTCCATCAGCACATGGAAGAGCCCCGGCTCAGGCAGCAGGCTGCCCGGTGCATGGACTGCGGCATACCATTTTGTCACAGCGGGACCCTGATCAGCGGCATGGCCAGCGGCTGCCCGGTGAATAACCTCATCCCGGAATGGAATGACCTGATCTACCGCGGACTCTGGCGTGAGGCCCTCGAGCGGCTTCACAAGACGAATAACTTTCCGGAGTTCACCGGACGTGTCTGCCCCGCGCCATGTGAAGGCTCCTGCGTGTTAGGTATCAACGACCCCCCGGTCACTATCAAGAACATAGAGGTCAGCATCATCGACAAAGGCTGGCAGGAAGGCTGGGTGGTGCCTGAGGCTCCGAAAAAGCGGACTGGGAAAAAAGTGGCAGTCGTCGGCTCCGGACCTGCTGGTCTGAGCGCTGCCGCGCAGCTAAACAAAGCGGGCCACTGGGTCACGGTCTATGAACGGGCTGACCGGCCCGGCGGGCTTCTCATGTATGGTATTCCTAACATGAAGCTGGACAAGGAAGAGGTCGTCATGCGCCGTATCCGCCTACTGGAGCGCGAGGGGGTGAAATTCCTCTGCAATACCGAGATCGGCAAAGACGTGACTTCAACGCAACTGATGGACGACTACGACGCTGTCGTCCTCTGTACCGGTGCCACGAAGCCCCGCGATCTGCCCATCGAAGGCCGCAGCCTCAAAGGCATCCATTTCGCCATGGAGTTTCTGCATGGCAATACCAAGGCCCTCCTCGACGGCAGTGAGCCCCCCATTTCAGCTAAGGATAAAGACGTCATCATCATCGGTGGCGGGGATACCGGCACTGACTGCGTAGGCACCAGCCTGCGTCATGGCTGCCGGTCCGTCACGCAGGTGGAAATCCTCCCCAAGCCACCGGAGGAGCGTGCGAAAGATAATCCCTGGCCGGAGTGGCCCAAGACCTACAAAATGGACTATGGCCAAGAGGAAGCTGCGGCTAAATTTGGCAGCGACCCCCGCGTCTATCTCACCACCGCAAAGAAATTCGAGAGCGATGGCCAGGGCGGCGTAAAGGCGATCCATCTCGTTGAAATCAAGTGGGAGCGGAATGAAAAGGGCCAGTTCACCCCGGTGGATGTGCCCGGCACCGATCGCGTCGCTTCCGCACAGCTGGTACTTCTCGCCATGGGATTTCTCGGCCCGGAACAACCGCTCCTGGACGCGCTGGGGCTGGACCGAGACCCCCGCAGCAATGTCAAAGCCGAGCATGGTAAATACATCACTAACATACCAAAAGTCTTTGCCGCCGGTGACTGCCGCAGAGGTCAGTCCCTCGTGGTATGGGCATTCAATGAAGGCCGCGGTGCCGCCCGGGTCTGTGATGAATTCCTCATGGGCAGCAGTGACCTGCCCTGACCGCAGGTTGGAGGCTCAGGAATCTACGGCACGGAACGCCATGCTGGCCTCCGCTGTGGAGGCACAAGTGATGGTGGAAATTCTCTAAATCAACGCTAGGATGCAGTCTGTGCGCTGCGTTGCCACAGAATACCAATAAATAAATGAAGAGTATGAGCCTCATCCTCCAGACCCTGCTGCTGTGGGTGGCGTGCATTGCGCCGCTGGGAGCGGCATTACCGGCAGGAAAGGCCGGGAGGTTGCTGGAGTCTGTGCTGAAGCGACCGGCGGGCGGCGTGGTGTTTGAGCGGATGGTGGATGCATGGCTGGATGAGGCCCGTCCGGATGAAATAGAAGCGGAGCTGGTCAGTCACGGCAGTGCCGGAGTGGAGTGGCGCATGGTTCACTCCCTGTGGAAGGCGCGCCAGGGTGATGACGCCGGGGCCTTGGCGCTGATGGAGCGCGCGACCCTCGAGTCGCCCGCATCCGCTGCGGCTTGGCACTTGCGGGCATTGCTAGAAGTGACTGAAGCCCGGGATGGGGCCGCCCTAGAAAGCCTTCAAAAAGCAGCGGTTGTCGCATCCAGCGGCGCAGAAATCCAGCGCATCCGTATGGATACCGCCAGAGTCCTCACGAGAACCGGTCGTGCACCGGAGGCGCTGGAGGCATGGCGCGGGCTGCTCAGGGAACAGCCGGAGGACGCAGCTCTGCAGGACGAACTGCTCGATCTGCTAACAAGTGAGGGCATGACAGCTGAGGCGGTTGCTTTTTGTGAATCGCTGATCTCTAGGACTC
>JAYVJI010000579.1:0-2226 GCA_043769435.1 Verrucomicrobiota bacterium | reverse complement strand
GAGCGCTGGCTCGGTGGTGAGGATGTGAGTGAGGGCGGGGTTGATGAAGTAGTTGAACCTGCCGATGCGCTGCTTTTGCAGAAAGCCGCTGGCCGTGAGTGCCTCCAGATAGCGGGTGGCGGTGAGGCGGGAGACGCTGAGGTCTTTCTCCACGAATTCGATCTTCGTGTAGGGGTGGGTGAAGAGGTTGTTGATGAGGTCCTGGCTGTAGAACTTGTGAGTGGCGCGGATGCGGTGCTTGTAGTCCTGGAGGGCGGCACGGATGGCATGGATGGTGCGGATGGCCTGCCAGGCGGTCTCCTCCACGGCCGTGAGCAGGTAGAGCACCCACTCCTCCCAGGTGTCCTGGGTGCGGACGGACTGGAGCAGACGGTAGTAGTCTGCCTTACTGCTCACGATGTGCCGGCTGAGGTAGAGGACGGGGCTGTCCAGCAGACCTTCCTTCATCAGATAGAGGACATTGAGGATGCGACCGGTGCGGCCATTGCCGTCATAGAAGGGATGGATGCTCTCGAACTGGTGATGGATGAGCGCCATCTTGATCAAGGGATCGGCATCAAAGGAGTCGCTGTCATTGATGAAGCGCTCCAGGTCTGCCATGAGGCTGGCGACCTCGTTCGCATCCTGGGGCGGGGTATAGACGGTGCGCCCCATGCCGTCTTTGAGCACGGTGCCAGGGACTTTGCGCAGACCAGCGTTGTTCTGTTCCAGCACGGCCTGGATTTCGAGGAGGTGATTGACGGTCAGCAGCCCGCTGTGGCGGACGAGATCGTAACCGCTCCAAAGCGCCTGGCGGTAGCGCAGCACTTCCTTGGCCGCCGGACTGAGGGTGCTGCTGGGGCTGAGGTCGTCCTGAAACAGTTCGTCGTGGGTGGTGACGATGTTTTCAATCTCGGAGCTGTCCTTGGCCTCTTGGATGGTGAGGGTGTTGATGAGGATGCTCTGGCGGGGGCTGCTGGCCGCAGCCCCCTTCAACTCAGCTAGGCGGCGACCTGCCGAAGCCACTTTCTTCAAGATGGCCGGTGTCTCGAACCTTGCGGTGGGCAGGTTTTGAAGAGGCGTGGGGAAGTTCATGGTAGATCGTGTTTAGGAAACCCGTGTTTTCTATGCATGAGCCTAGCGTCGTGTATCAAAATGAAGCATGAACTGCCTGTCGCGCATAGAAAAACGTGATTCGATATACATGAGCAAGGAGCGATGTTCAAGAAGGGCTTTTTTTGAACATGGCTGTCCGCGATTGAAAGCCAGCGTTCATTGGGGGGAGGCGGTGGCGGTTTGAAGCATCTTCTCAAACTGGCTCTCCACCTTGGCGGCAAAGTCGGACTCGATCTCGTTCTGGAGCAGATAGGAACGCAGCCCGTTGCCTAGCCAAGTGATTTGGAAATCACGCAGCCCTTCGCCTCCGGTGACGGGGATGAGGGTGGGGCTGATGGTGTTGTCGGTGGCGAATGGATTGGTGGCGTCGAAGTATTCGTTGGTGTTTGACCGGCCGTCGCCGTCAGGATCGCTGGTGGCGTCTAGGCTGGTTAGGTTCCCGGCATAGGCCAGCTCCCAGATCTCGCCGAGGCCATCGCCATCCGTGTCGGGGCGGCTGATGGTGTCGGTGAATAATTGGCCGTCAGCGTCGAGGTTGATCCAGCCCATATTGGCGGACCAGACATAGCCGTAGAAGCGGCCCGTGGCGTAGTCGATGCGGGGGCCATTCGGATCGGTCCTGCGTTCGGTCCTACTCGACTTCCGGGGCGGGGAGCAACCACTGCCGGGCGGGGGCTCCGGGGGTGGCGGGCTGGAGGCCGATGGCTAGCCAGTGGCCATCCGGGGAAAAACCGAGGGTGCGCCCGGCATCGCGCAGGTGCCAGGAGATGAGTTCGCGGCCGGTGGCGACGTACCATGTACCATGCGCCCCTTCCCGCCGTCTCCGCTTCCACCCGCAGCCAGCTCCACCGCCCGGCCCAGCACCTCCTGCGCCCAGCGCTGGTCAAAGGCCTCATCCGGGCTCACCTCTTGAGCAGAGCCCGTCACGCGCTCCCATTCCGCCGTCACCTGCTCATCATTCATCGACACCAGCACTCCCGCCCCACCCCGCTTCAGCGCCATCCGGCTCCGGAAAAAACTATCCACCTGCCGCTGCATCACGGTGAGTAAAAAAGTGCGGAATTTCCCCCGCTCCGCATCCTCCCGGCCCAGCCCCCGGCGCAGCGCATACGCAAACATCGGAGCCCAGTA
>JAYVJI010000578.1:0-5232 GCA_043769435.1 Verrucomicrobiota bacterium | reverse complement strand
TGCGGGTAGTTGTAGGTGCGGATTTTCTCCTCACGCCCACCGCTCCCGATGAGGTTGCGGCGCTGGGCAGAGTACTTGGCGGCCTCTTCCTGCTGCTTGCGTTCCAAGAGCCGGCTCCGCAGCACGGTCATGGCTTTTTCCTTATTCTTCAGCTGGCTGCGGCCATCCTGACACCGCACGATCAAGCCGGTGGGATAATGCAAGATTTGGACTGCGGAGTCAGTGGTATTGACGCCTTGCCCGCCGTGACCGCCCGCCCGGCAGACTTCGATCCGCAAGTCGTCTTGCTTGATTTCAATGTCCACTTCCTCAGCTTCCGGCAGCACGGCCACCGTAGCGGTGGAGGTGTGGATCCTTCCCTGCGTCTCCGTTGCCGGCACCCGCTGGACACGGTGGACGCCGCTCTCGTATTTCAGGTAGCGGAAGACTTCCTCCCCCATAACTTTGAAAATGGTTTCCCGGAAGCCACCGGACTCGCTGAAGCTGGTTTCCATGGGCTCAACCTTCCAGCCCCTGGCTTCAGCATAACGAATATACATGCGCGAGAGATCCGCCGCAAAAAGGGCGGCCTCATCACCGCCAGTGCCTGCACGGATTTCGACTATGGCGTCGCGGTCCTCCGTTGGATCCCGCGGCAGGAGGGCATACTGGACCTCTGCGGCCAGGGTTTCGTGCTTGGCCGAGAGCGCTGGCAAATCCGCCAGCGCCATCTCCGCCAGATCAGTGTCTGTCCCTCGGGAGAGCGCTGTGCTCTCCTCCAGCTCAGTGTCCACACGGGAATATTCCTCCCACAATGCGAGCAGCTTTTTTACCTGGGCATGTTCGCGGGTCAGCGCACCAGCGGCCTTGGGATCACTATAGAAATCCGGCGCAGCGATGGCCACTTCCAGATCCTCCAGACGTGATTTTTTTTTCTCAATTAACGGGCTGTAGTCCATAATAAGTCAGGGTAAAACACAAAGCGGGGAGAAGCGCGGTCCAGGACAAAAAGAAACGGTGCATGTCCCGCGCGAGGACATGCACCGTAAAAAACTGAGAAATAATCGGAACCTAAGCTCCAGCGGGCGTGAGCTTGGGAGCGGCTGTGCGGCGTGGCTGGGTGGTGCCGAAGCGCTTGGCAAATTTGTCCACGCGACCGGCGGTGTCTACGAAACGCTGTTCACCGGTGAAGAAGGGATGGCAGGCGGCACAGATACCGATCTTCATTTCCTTGACAGTGGAGCGGGTGATATAAGTCGCTCCGCACGTGCAGGAGATAACGGTTTCTTGGTATTTGGGATGGATATCGGCTTTCATGGCGTGCAGTATCAGTAAAGGTGGTTGGGAAAACAAGGATCGGACGTCCTGCGTTTGGCGGCCCGGGGTAAATCGCAGGGTGGGGAACCTAGTTTGGACCGCAAGCCGCGCAAGTGATAATTACAGTTTCATCACAGGAAACAGGAGCAGCAGTCAACGGGACAGGAAACCTGCCTCAATGTTCCTTGCCCTCCGCTTTGTCCGGTTTTGCCTTCAATGTCCCGAGGTAGGCGACGACATCCCGGAGCTGGCGCGGGGTGAGGATGCCGTGCATGGGCGGCATCACGGAAACGGGTGGAGTCCGCTCCGACACTTCAACGACGGAGGCGCTGACGTCTATTCCGTCAGGTTGCCGCAGGGTGATTTTATCCGCCGTTTCCTTGATCACCGTGCCAGCTAGGGTGGTGCCGTTTTTCAAAGTCAAGGTGGCCAGACCATAGCCGGGGGTGATGACTGCGGCAGGGTTGACTAGGGCTTCCAGCAGGTAGGACGCAGGTTGCACAAGCCCGATGCCTTCCAGCGGCGGACCGACGGTGCTGCCTGCTCCCTTTTGAAAACGGTGGCAGGCGACGCAGTTGGCGGCATTGTTTTCCAGCACAACAACACGTCCGGCTGCAGGATCGCCGCCCACAAGGCAATCCGTCAGGGCAGCCATCGGATCTGTGGCGGAGGCCACGTTTTTTTCCCGGACAGCCAGAGCCGCAGCAATGCGCGGAACCGCGGCGGCGCGCGCGGTGGCCGCTTCCACAACATCAAGCCTGATGCCGGGCGGCGCGGCGGAGGCATCCCCCGCCTCTGTGAGCAGGGCGGCCAGTTGGGCATCGGCGCCGGGATGTTTGGCCAGAGCCAGTTGGGCCGTGGCGGCCTGTTGTTCCTTGAGTCGGCCTTCCTTTATCAGACTGGCAGCGGCGGTCAGCCCGGCGGCGGGATTGATCGCGATGAGCTGGGCTAGGGATTCGATTCTCAACTCAGGTTGGGATTTGTCGGAAAGCAATTTCGTCAGAAGCGGAAGCCGCTCCGGAGCACCCGGGTGCTGGCTAGCCAGGAGCCGCAGGGACTGGAGCCTGACATCCGGCGGAGTCGCTGGGTCCTGCGCAGCCGTGGCAGTGACGGCGGCGGGCACGTCGAGATTGAAGGCAGCCATAACTTGCAGGGCGCGGGCCTTCAGGGCGGGATCCCGGAGCGCCAGTAAATCGCTCTGGATCGGCTGAAGCGCCGGGCGCACGGCTTCTCCTGTCCGCACGGGATAGAGCCGCGGGCGGGCGTCCATGCGGTCCAGCGCGGGGGGCGTGGTCCAGAGTGAAAGCAGCAGCAGCGCTTCCTCCTGCGGGCCGGGCGACGCAGCGGGGACGCCTTTTTTGCCGACAGCGACCAGGACCGGAAAGCTGAGGCCGGGCCTCACTGCGAACCGCGCCAGACGGGCGGCGGCCTCAGCAGTGCCGAGGCGGTAGTTGGCATTGATGGCGCGCCGCAGTGCGCGTTCCTGACAAGTCGCGGGAATGGTATCCAGCCATGCGGCAAGGACCGGGAGCGCAGCAGGAATTCCGTAGTCATCATGGATCGCCCATGCAGCCTCTGCGGCGATGGCGGGATCCCGGTCCGTCAGGAAGCCGGCGGTGGCAGCATCGCCCTGGCGGCCCAGTGCCAAGCAGGCGCAGAGGCGGACTTCGGCAGAGGCGTGGTTTGTCAGGGCGGCCAGTTGCTTTCCGCTAGCGGCACCGGCCAGAGCGGTGACGGCAGCATTTCGCAGGATGGCGTCTCCGCGGGAGAGCCCTTCCGCCATCAGTGTCAGGGCGGGCACCGCTCCCTCTGCTTTTTGGCGGCCCACTGCGAGGGCGGCCTGCATCCGGACGCCCGGCGCGATGTCTCCCAGCAGCTTGACGAGGGCTGTTTGCAGCGCGGGGGAGGGAGGCGCTTCTGAAGCTATTTTCGCAGCCTGGATACGGATCACAGGATCGGCATCCGCTAGGGCAGCAGTTAGGAAAGCCTCGTCTTTCCAGGCCTTGCGGCGCAGCCCCTGCCCCAGGCCCCACAGGGAGTGGATGCGGGCAAGCTGGGGGGCGTTGGCATCGGCATAGGTATTCGTTAGGATTTCCCATTTCCCCCGCTTTGCCAGCTCCCGCTGGGCACCGCCGCGCAGGCGGGAGTCAGCATGAGAGAGCAGGGCCTGCACCTGGCCAGGCCCCAGCTTGGAGAAGCCTTCGGCGAGGCGTGATTTTACTTCGGCGCGGAGTGGGTCGGCTTTGTCAGCAGCCACGTCCATACGCCAGACCGCACCCTTTCCATCCAACGGATAGCCACCATCCCAGTCCGCGAAATACAGCCCGCCATCCGGTCCCCAGCTCATGCCGATGCCCATGATGCCGCTGGATACCAGCACGTCTTCCGCGAGGCGGAACGAGGCTCCCTCAGGTTCAAGGCGCAGCGCGTTCATTTTCCCTGATGGAAATTGATTCAGGAAAAACCACCCGCGCCATTCCGGGGCGAGAGCAGTGCCAGGATTGTGTTCAAAGCCCGCCGGGCCGTCGTGGCTGAGCGCGATGGGCGGTGTCAGGAAAAGTGGCTGCCCGGCGTGGGCCACCTGCCAGCGGCCCTCGGTCATCCATGGATTCCATGCGGGGTGATATTGCCATGCGCAGCGCCAGCCGGCGTCGCTCTGCTCAGTGATGTAAACCAAGCGCTCTTTCTCGCCGGATTTGTCAGCGTCGTTGTCCACGCCGAACATGTTGCCATAGTCATCGAAGGCTATTTCCTGCACGTTCCGCAGGCCATGGGCGAAGATTTCAAAGCCGCTGCCGTCCGGCTCGCAGCGCAGCACACAGCCCTCATGTGGACGGGCGGTGCGGGAGCCATCCGGCATCAGGACGTTCACGCCTTTGTCGCCGATGCTCCAGTAGACGCGGCCATCCGGCCCGGTGCGCAGCCCATGCATGTCGTGCCCGGCGTAGGCAATGTGGTGGCCGAATCCGTGAACGATGCTTTGCCTTTGTTCTGCTGCGCCATCGCCGTCAGCATCTGTTAGCTTCCACACATCGGGCGCGATGGTGCTGTATACTGATCCCTCATGCGCCATGACCCCGGCTGCTATGCCGGTGACTTCAGTGCGGAAGTCCGTAGCGAAAACCGTACTCGCATCAGCTCTGCCATCGCCGTTGCTATCTGTCAGGCGGATGATGGATTCCGTGGGCACCGTGAGATCCTGCCAATCCACGGAGCCGTCCTTGTTAGCATCTGTCAGGCTGCCTTTCGGGCCGCGGAGCTTGCCGGGAGCCAGCACCTCGTGGAGGAATGCTTTTTTTTGATCTATATTCTCCAACCCGACATCGCGGGGCACCCATTCTGACCATTCCCGGATATCCAAATCGCCGATTTTCCGCCGCGTCGTCAGGGTGACAAATACGTGCCCTTGGTCATCCACCGCACAGGCCACGGGATCGGGCACCGCTATTATATCTGACCACCGCTCCGCCTTCAGTAGCGGACGCTGGGCTGCCGCCAGAGCCGGAAGTGAAAGGGACAGCAGCAGCGTCAGGCGCGCATCAGACATAGCGAAGGTAGAGGTAGGGCATGGCCACTGGTCGGCGCCAAGAGGCGTTCAGGGCACCACTCCCTCAGCCATGCTAGTGACGGCAGGGGCAGATTCCCCGGCGGTTTCACTCCGCTGCTGGACCGGTATGAGGCCCAAAATCATGGTGGCAATATTGAGCCCCGCAAACCAGATGAGCACATGGAAGGCCCCGGTCTGGAACCCATAGCTGTGGAGACCGATGCCCAGCAAATTCGTGCCGAACCACGACCACGCGGTGATGATGTTACCGCCAATAGCCATGATCATGAGCCCATGATGCTTCACCATGCCGCCAAGGCGCGCGTGGATCACGAGGGCGGAATAGAGCACGATCATCAAGGCACCGTTTTCCTTGGGATCCCAGCCCC
>JAYVJI010000577.1:0-1651 GCA_043769435.1 Verrucomicrobiota bacterium | reverse complement strand
GTGCGGGCACTGGTCTCCGGACGGAGGATCATCGGTGCCGCTACGGCAACAGCCATAGCGAGGAACACGTAGAGGTAACGCTTCATGAAGCAGGCTTGTCTTTTCCGGCATCAGAGGCGGTGCGGAAGCCGATAAATGGCTGACTGTAGAGCGCATCCCGGGCGAACCATGCTTTGAGCAGCGGGTCCTCCGCCTCTTTTTTCTCTGGCAGAGCAAAGCGGAAATGCCCGCCGCGGAAGACCGGGATTTTGTCGTCCGGAAAGTCCGGATGGACGGACCATGAGTCCACCCATTCCGCAATATTCCCATGCATGCCGTGGACGCCAAAGGGACTGATGTCATCTGCAAAGGCATCCACCTCCGCCCACCATGCGGGAATGGATCCGAAGGCCAGATTCACCTGTCCGGGTGCCGCCTTGAAAGGAGGGGCTGGTTTCCCTCCCCGGGCTGCCAGCAACCATTCAGCCGAAGTGGGCAGGCGGCGGCTTTTCCATTTGGCATAGGCCACAGCATCCCACCAGTCCACGCCGGTGACGGGGCAGTTCACGGTGACCGGTTTCCCCTGCCAGAGGCCGCCGGACTGGGCTGCCGCATAAATCGCGACCCAGTCGGAGGGCAGGTGGTCCTTCTTGATCACGGGCTGGCGGGCATCATCAAATCGATTTGGCTCACCGTGAGGCAGCGCCACCAGAAACTGCGCATACTGGGCGATGCTGACTTCATACTGATCAATGCTGAACGCCTTCACGCGGGTCACGGTGCCGTCCTCCATGGTCACTTCACCTTCCGGCACGTCGATCATGGTGTCGAGCAGCCGGGGCGCGAGCTTTTTCTGTTCCTTGAAAGCGGAGACAGCGAGCGTGATGCCCACGCCGGCAATGGCCAGCCCGGCGGCCCATGCTATGATGGTTTTGCGCCGGTTACGGTTGCGCGCACCGGCATCGCCCGTGCTGGTCTGCGCTTCAGTGAGGCGCTGGAGGGCATTCCGGCTTTCCCGGCAGACTTCTTTCCATGTGCGCAGCGCGTGCTGCCCGTCCGCCCGCATGAGGCTGAGGACATGAGTGATTTCCCTGACGTCCTGGCCGCGGGCGTCCACCAGACTACGCAGTGTGGCGGCCAGTGACCGGATCTCCGCCGGCTGGTCCGGCGGAGGGGCCACCGGGCTGGCGATGTTTGCCAGGCGGGGCGTGCTGTCCGGACAAGGGTAAAGATGACGGGGCTGAAAAGCAGCGCGCTGGATGCCGTGATCCTCTTGCCAGCTGAGCGCCTCTGCGGCCGTGCGGATCAGCGCCAGCATCTGGGCAGGCTTGATCCGCTGGCTGGTGCGCAGCATTTCCTCCATGTGAGCACCGGGAATAAATTCCCTCGCATAAAAATGAATACCCTCCGCTTCCTGGGCTTCGAAGACGGCCGAAACGCACGGGTAATTCACCGCCGCGCGGGCTTTGATCAAGGCTCCGAATTCCGCCACCCTAGCTGGATCCCGGGAAAACTCAGGCCGCAGCAATTCCACTACGACTGGTCTGGAAACCGAGCGCTGGACGGCCAGGTAGGTATCTGTAGTTTCCAGAGTACGGCGTTTCTCCCGGAGTTCGTAGTCGCCCAGCACCTGTGGAATGCCCAAGCCATCATCCGGCGGCGGCGCGGCGAG
>JAYVJI010000576.1:0-3584 GCA_043769435.1 Verrucomicrobiota bacterium | reverse complement strand
GAAAACTGGCGAGCAACGGTAAATTACACTCCGCAGCAGCAGCGGCGGCGGGTCCGCCGCCGTGATGGCCCCGGCCCCATTCGCATCCACGGTGATCTGGAGAAACGTCGCCGTGCTGAAGTCCACACTCCCCAGCCCCGCCTTGCTGGCGGGCATGGCATTCACCAGCCCGCCGTTGACGGAGAGTTTGTGAACCTCGCCGGCCCACTTCACGCTGCCGCCGGTGGGGGCATCATACATTTTGAACTCCACGACCTTGGCCTCGTCGGCAATGGCCCCGCCGCTGGCGTCGGGCAGCCGGCCCTGGAACGGGAGGAGTTTGGTCTCGGCTTTCGCCGGAGAACTGAGCAGTGGGATAAACGAGGCCACAATGGCCCCGGCGGCTCCGGCGATGATGTAGGGAAGGGTGGATTTGGTGTTCATTTTTTGTTCTCGGTAGGTGCAGCCTGAACGCTGGGTGATTCGGAGGCCCCTGATGTTTGCGATGATTCAGGAGCCGCAAGATTTTTGTCCGTCTCCAATGCGGATTGCACTTCGCCGACTGCCTTTCCTGTTAAATCGATTATTGAGCCAGTTCTATCGGATTGGAGGCGATTGGCCGCCATGTTGAGACCATGCCCTTGTGCCTTCTCAATCTTCGAGAGCGATGCCTTCTGTAACTTGTTCACACCTTCAGCTACCTCCTTGACGGTCTTAATCAAATCAGCGCCTTTTAGAATTTCTTTCCTGGTTTTGGCGCTGACACCTGAGTCTCTCATGGCCCAGTCGGCACCTTTCTTCAGTCCTTCGTAGGCAAGTTCTTTCGCCACACCTTTGGCTTGCTCCCATGCGAGACTCTTGGCTATCTGCACGGCGGAGCCAAGATTACTGAACCCTCCTGTTATTGCACCACCAGCCGCTGCAAATGCAACGGAAGTTAGATTAACTTGCTTTACGGATTCACTGAAAGACTTACCGGAGATCATACCAGTTCCTATCTGGGTCACCGCGTTCCCTGCTGCGCCAATCGCAGCTCCAACGACAAAATTGAGCCATTCCCCAGACGGATCATTCGCCACAATGCTTCTGTTCCCAGCATAGGTGTAAGAATTCAGAAGCTGGGGGGAACCAAGATTCTCAACTAAAAACCTGTGATTATCTGCGACTGTATCCGTTCTGCTAAAACGCCCTACATTTGAAAGTAGGAATCTTGCTCCTAAGTAGTGCAGCCCACTCTCGCCATCCCGCTCCTTCTGCGTGAACCCATACGGCTCCGTCAGCCCCGCGGGCTGGTGCTGATTGCGGGGATGGCCGAAGGGGTAGTTGGCGGTTTCTTCGACGAGGGTGCCGGATTGGTCGGTGATGGCGGAGGAGGAGCCGAGGTGGGCATGGTGGTAGTAGCGGATGGCGAGGGCGGCGGGGGCGAGGTTGAGGGCGGCGGCGGTGGCGGCGCGGACGAAGACGGATGCGCCGGGGAGGACTTTAGTGAAGGAGGTGTCGGAGAGGAAGGCATCGGGGCCGGCGAGGCGGGGGAGCCAGAGGCCGGTGCCGGTGAGGTGGCCCCAGATTTCGGCATCGGAGGGGAAGACGGCGGGGAGGGACCATGCGTCGGCGGTGGGGTTGGCAAGGAACTGGCCGCCGGCGGGAAGGGAGGCGGGGACTGGGACGGAGGGCGTGGCGGGGCCGGTGAGGGTGATGACGGCGTCGGCATTGGCGTAGAGCCATGCGGGGACGCCGGCGGGGACGGCAGGGCCAGCAGCGCGGAGGGGCGTGTAGGCGCTGGAGGCGGCATTCCACCAGGTGGCTTCGTCTATGACGGCGTGGGTGGCGGGATCGAGCTGAGCCTGGGTGCCGGCGACAGAGAGGGCGACGAGGTTCCAGCCGCGCTGGAGGCGGAGTTTTTGCGTGCGCGTGGCGGTGGCGGTGAGGGTACCGGTGATGCGGGCGACGCGGGTTTCGCCCTGCCAGACGTATTTCACGGGCTGGTCGTAGTCGCGGATCTCGAAGTATCGGTTAATGTAGTGCGTGGTGGTCGGAGCCGGCGCGACGCCGGCGCTCCCAAGCGTGACCTTTTTGGTGATGCGGCGGTCGGTGTAGTCGTAAGTGTATTCGGCTCGCATCTCCGCGTTCTCGACGGCGATGAGGCGGTCTTTGAAATCCCAAGTGCAGGCGAGGCCGTCTATCGTCAGCATGTTGCCGTTGGCGTCGTATGGGTAATTGCGGATTGCGGATTGCGGATTGCGGAAAGCGCATGAGGCCCGGGTGGATCAGCGGGGGCGCGGCCGGCGCGATTGGAGCGGCCGAGGGTGCCGCCGGATTCCATCTCGCCGAGGTTGGTGACGGGCAGGCCCTTTTCCACATGGCTCAGGCTGGAAGTCTGGGCCAGCATGTTGCCGATGCGGTCGTAGCGGTAGTCAATCTGGCCGGGATTGCCATTGAGCACGGCGGGATAGACGACGCGGGTGAGGCGGTAGAGGCTGTCGTAACTGAAGACCTGGGTGTTTTGCCGCGCACCGGTGATGGCGCGGCGGTCGTCTATGCGGGTGATGTTGGAAGCGCCGTCGAAGGTGTAGCTGTTATTGATGAGTTGAGTGTTCAGAGTTGAGTGTTGCGTGAGCAGACTGGTGAGGCGCTGCCGTGGATCGTAGGCATACGCGGTGGAGACGCCGTTGCCGTAACTCACAGAACCAAGCTGCCCGGACGGGCGGTAGCCGATGGCGCTGATAAAGTCGCTGCCGGGATTGCCGCGGATGCGCTGGAGCAGGGCGCGGGGGTTGAACTCGTGGGCCACGGTGTCGCCGTCGGGATAGGCGATGGCGGTCACGCGGTCGAAGGCATCGTAGCTGTAACCGGTGCGCCATGAGACCAGCGCGCGGGTCATGGCGTCCGGGATGCGTTTGATTTCATCCGTGAGGCGTCCGCGCGTGTCGTAGGAGAAATGTGTTTCGCCGCTGAGGTCGCGCACATAGGCAAGCTGGCCTTTGGTTTGCGCGGCGGTGCCGGGCTGGCCGTGGCCAAAGTCCAGCGCGGTGACGGGGGCATCGTAGAAATAGCTGACATCCGGCGCGAGGCCGCGGGCATCGAGGTAGTCCTCCGTTTTGATGCGGTTGGCGCCGTCGTAGGTCATGCGGATGCGTTGGCCTTTGGCATCAAGCGTCTCGCGCAGGTTCGAGGCATCGTCGTAAAGGTAAGTCATCGTCCCGCGGTCGGGGTCATTCATAAACGTGAGGCGCTGGAGTCCGTCGTAGGTGAGCACCTTTACATTGTCCTGGCTGTCCTGAATGCGGGTGAGCTGGTCATTGAGGTCATAGCCGTAGCGGGTGCGCCAGGGAACGACCGGCCCGGGCGTGCCGGCATCGGTGAGCTTCACCACTTCCTCCACGGCGATGAGCCGCCCGAGGCCGTCGGCATACTGCACATGCGGTGTGCCGTGGTGCGGAGAGGAGGCGAGCAGGTCCTCCTCATCAAAGAGCCGCTTCTCGAATGGCAGAATCCGCGTGGCCGATTCCCGGCGCGCGCCGCCCCATGTTTCCGGCGGCAGCAGCGACCGGATTTCGCGCCCGGTGGGATCGTTGAAGACATCCGTGGCCACGATGGCGGGATTG
>JAYVJI010000575.1:0-4358 GCA_043769435.1 Verrucomicrobiota bacterium | reverse complement strand
GTACAGCGAAGCACGACCGGCTGGGCGATCCCAGCCGAGCCGCAGGTGGATGGCCTGGTCCGCCGGCCCAATTTTCGTGCCTGCGGAAATGAATCGCTTATCTTGGAGCAACACCAGTTCATCTCCCCATGTCTCCACAGCGATGGATTCCTTCTCACGCACTGCTGTTAGCCGGAAATCAGGCGCTGAGTCTGAGCGCAGGATCACCTCGACGAGGCACTTGTCAGGCAACTCCAGTTCCCGCTGGTTCACAAGATTGAATGCCATGGTGGCCGTGCGCCCGCCAGCAGCGATGAGCATGGGGAAGGCATCTGGGGAACCACTTTTCTTCGGCGGTTTGGCAGGAAGCATGGCCAGCGGACCTGAAGCGACGATGCCCGGGCCGGCAATCCGTTCTAGGCACACGATATGATCGCGCTTCACTTGAATGGTGCCATGGCCGGCGGCGTTGAAAGTAACAGCCTGGTCCTCGATCTTCTCTACGTCACCAGTGAGGTGACTGCCATCCGCCAGAACAAGCCGGAACATCCCTTCCGGACGGCTGAAAGTTCCTGCAAATTCGATTTGCCGGATGGCTTCGCGCTTCAGTGGAATGGGATCGGAAAACAACGGAGTTTCCCAGTGAATCGTGGAGCTGTCCACCCCGCCGGGAGTGCCGGGTAGCCGCTCGCCGTTTCTCCAGGTGATGGTAGTGGCGGCCCCGGCGGCAGGCCATGTGAGGGAACGCGGTAATGCCCGTGGCAGTGGGAGGTCCTTCTTTACTTCTGCGACTTCGCCGCTGGCGACGGAAAGACCTGCGATACTGATGGCAATGAATCCCGGCACCCATGCAGCACGCCGGTCCGTGATTAACAGGGAGCGGTTAACGTTCATAGATAGGGAGAAAACGATAGTTAAGCGCCAAGCCAAGCAGAGACATAGCCGTGCTGTAGGAACTGCTGCTGAAGGAGCCATCCTCAGCCTGTGTCTCATGAAGCTGACGGACCGTCATGGCATTCCACTTTTGCCATGCTTCATAGTCCCCCTGAAAAAGCGCCTGGGCCATATAGTAACGAAAATACTCAGGATAGCTGCCCTCCCGGTGCTCCAGCTTTGTGCTGATGTGCTTCAGGGTGGCGGCAAATTTAACATCATCTTTTTGCTTGCTCACAGCAGCAACGAGCGTGGCTATGGCCGAGCGGTTCATGGAATCCCCCATTCCTCCAAATCCTCCGCTGTAGGCCACGGAACCATCGCGGCTGGTGCTGCGGCGCATGTACTCCAGCGCCGCGTTCACGATTTCATCCGGCACTTCCAAACCCGCATTCCGCGCGGCGAGGAGGCCCATGAGCATAGCTCCAGTCACGGAGGTGTCAGCATCCGTCGCATCCGGTGTATAGCGCCAGCCGCCCCAGCGGTTCTTCTTTTGCGAAGTGCCAGCACAGCCGATAGCGAGGTTGAGCGCTCCGGCTATGCTGCGGCTCTTTTTCCCGGCCTCCTGCCAGAGCAGTGATTCATCCACCGCGCCGTAGGCCTCCGCCAGCGCCAGCATAGCAAATCCATGATGGTACATACTGTTAGGGAGGTAACCGGTCGTTTCATCCTGGGCAGCGATTATATTCCGCAGCGCCTTTCTTACCGGCTGTGCCCACCGGCCAAAGTTAGGATCCTCCCCGCTCGCGAGAAAGGCCATCACGCAGATACCATTGACCCCGCTGCCCTGCTGCCCGTCCTTCCATGAGCCGTCGGCATCCTGCTTTTGCGCTAGCCATTCGAGACCGCGTTCATACATAACATCCACCTCCGGCGGGATCTGGCCACCGTAACGCAAGGCCGGATCCTGCGCCCGCAGTGAGGACAGCCAGGGCATTGCCAGCATGAGCAGTAAAACAATTCGTTTCATACGGGAGATCATTTGTTGGAATTTCCGGTGCGGCCAGCGTGGTTTTGCTGGATCATTTCGGCATACTGGGCGGCATTCCCGATGCCTTTTTCCCTAACAGTCACTATTTGCTTTTTATCAAAAAACTCTTCCATTTCCTTTTCGGAAAGCATCGCTAAGGGAACCATGGAATAGTATCCCTGCAGATGCCAGCCGGAGGAAAAAAAGTTAGCGAAATCAGTTTCATATTTCGCGATTATACCTGTTAACTTCAACTGAAGTGCCGCGCGTTTATCAGGGGCTAAACTAAGTAGCCTTTCCAGCGAAGTAGTCACCATCGCGCTTAGAGCCTTGTGTTTCCAGACAGCACGCTTTTCCAGCTCTTGTTTCCAGACCTCCCGCTGTGGCTGTGCCAGCAAGCGCTCCACTGCGGCCGTCCATACCGCCGCATCTGGCTGTTGCCTGCGGTCGGAAAAGTAGGGATTATAGAGACTCTGCATCCGGGCTGGCACGTCTGCGGGCTTTATGTTTTGGAACTGACTGCGGACCCAGCTGGTGAGGTTATTGATAGAGGCCAGACTCATTTCCTCCGCAGCGCCTTTGGCCGCTGTTCTGAGAACGGCGACAGCCTCTGGCGCCGGGCTGGCGATACGGACTATGCTATCCACCTCCGCCTCCATCACGCCCTGGATACTTTGCTTCATTTTTCGGGCTTCGCGGTGAAGGAAGGTCGAGAGCAGCCGCTCCACCTCCAGCTCGTCCATTTCCTCCACTGGCGGGATTTTTCCGACATCTAGTTTTGTCCTAGCGTAGCCTTGCCGCGAGAGCTGGGAGGCATTCACTTCCCTTAATCGTTTAATTTGAGAAGCAGGCAGGTGCGCAGAAAGCTGCTCGTCAGTGAGCGTCTTGAGCTGTGTCAGCATCGCCCCCGAATCCAGTGAAAAATACGCGCCATCCGGATCATCATAATATCCATCCGGCAGCTTGAGGAGCGGCGGGCCGGCCAGCTTTGTCAGCGCGTCGCGCTGGGCCTCACTGAAACCCAAGAACCGGTCGAGATCCAATATAAGCACCATTGCCAGCGCCTCAGCCCGGCGGCTCCGGGTCTCATTCCTGAGTTCTTTGATTTGCTTGCGCTCTATTTCCGTCAGTATCGAAGCCACGGCCTGCTTCCAGACTTTCTGCAGCTGGGGCTTGTTTTCTTTTTCATTAAAATTAACACTTATGCTGCCGTTCTGGGCTATTTGACTCCGCGCTTTATCCCCCATGTTTAATAATTGCTTTTCAACGCGGACTTTCCAGCCAGCCAGAGTCAGTTTGATAGCCTCATCTGATGCGGCTTTGAGTTGTTTCGTTCTTTCCGCGTCCAGATTAATGAACTGCGTGGTCCCGCGCATGACACTGTCCATCGCTCTGTTTAAGGTTTCACTGGCCTGAGTTTCACATGTGGCGAGATAATCCGCCATTTCCTCGCGCAGTTTTGTGAGGTGGGCTTTTTCCAGCTCCGCCCACGCCGCGAGCTGCTCCGGCGAGAGCGTGCCTTTGAGGACCTCCGTCCACTCCGGCGTCTCCTCAGGATACACGTCGGCAGGACCCTGGCCACGGGCCGCCAGCTGCTCCGGCTCCCAGCCCTGCAAGGCACCTTCCACATCGCCAGCCTGGATGACAAAGGGCTTAAGCCAATCACCAAACTTGCCCTCCCACGCGGTCAACGTGGCTTCTACAACCTTAGGCATCGCGGCTTTGAGCTTGCTCTCCGTGGCGGCCTCCAGCTTGAGCTGTTCGGCGAGATTACGAACACTTTCAGCAGCCTCTTTTTCAAACTCCTTTTTGCGGAAGCCCGAGGCCTTCTTTGCGAAATCCGTAAACCACTTAGCCTGCGCGTCGGAGAGCTTCGGTTCCTCCTTCACTGCATCGTCAGCCTCATCCCCTGCCCTGCCGCCTTCATTTGCAACTGCCGCAGCAGGTTCCAGTATAATATCCGCGGATACCGGAAGGATAGCGAGAGCCTGGAGGAACGCCAGACCGGGGAGGGCCAACAGTAACCTCATTGTTTTGTGCCGGTGCCTTCGAGATTGCTGAAGTAAGCATCGAGACCAGTCTTGAATTCCTCAGGGAACTCCCGCCCGGCGCGCCCGGTGGCCTGACCGACGGGCCTCACACTCGCCACACTGTTGGCATCCGCGCCCGGACCGATATCCGCCAAAGCTGCGGAGGAAGCAGTCGCCGCAGTGCCGCCACCGCCTGGGTCACCACCGCCGCCACCGCCGCCCTTGGGGTTGGCACGCTTCGTCTGGAGCAACAGCTCAATGGCTTCTGTCTCCGCCGCGATGGCATAGGCACCGGCGTCCGGAGTGCTGAGAATTCCGCCCGCTTCATCCATCACCTGAACGACAGCGCTCAGCAATTTCAGCTCCTTACCAAATTTCAGCGTGCCCTCCGGCAGGGCCACGATGTCTTTGATGGCGCCTTCCGTATGAACGCGAATTCCGGCCTG
>JAYVJI010000574.1:0-2180 GCA_043769435.1 Verrucomicrobiota bacterium | reverse complement strand
GGGTGAGTGGAATTTGAGGCCGGAATTGCGATCATGGCCTTGCAGTTACGTCACTTGCGAGGTTTTAATCACTCGGTCATTTTCCCTTTTAGGTTTAGTTTAGGTTAGATTAGATTAGATTATAGTTAGGTAGGTTGTGCTGCGTCAGGCGGGTCAAGTTCTCTCCTAGGATGTTAGAGTCACTTCAGTTTACTGCGCTCTTCGATTCTGCGGAGCGTTTCGCTGGCCCGGTCGAGGCGGCGCTTTTCTTCGTCTGTTAGACTGGCCATTCCTTGCCTGCTGATCTTTTCCAAGAGATCATCCACCCTCTGAACATCGATGATCTCTGGCGAAAGCTTTACCTTGGGGCGGAGACTGGATTCCCGCTGCTGCGGCCTGCCTGCCTCCCGCTTTTCCCGTGGCACCTGTCGTCCCGTCGCCTCAGGGATGCGTATCCCCTTGATGAGGTACCAACCCGCCGCCGCCGCCGCCAGCAAACCGGCTACTGCTGCGAAGTTTTGACGCCCCGTGTATTGGAGTATTTGAATGCCTATCAGCACTCCTGCCACATGGATCACTTTCAGCTGTTCTGTGAAGATCGGCATGGCCCCGCGAAGCGCCGCCCACGCTGCCAGCAGTGCGGCGCAGGGGATCCCCGCACCAGCAAAGTAGCTGGCATCCGTGAACGGAAGGATCAGCGCCAGCAGAGGCGGCAGGATGATGCCGGCACCAAATACCATTCCCAGCGTGAGCTTGCCGCGCTCCATTTCGATATCCCTGCCCAACCACCAGATGGCTAGCATGTTCAGTAAAAAGGAGCCCAGCGAAGGCTCAGCACACACGTGCGTCACAATACTCCACCATGGGCGCGCTCCATCAAAGCTGCCGGTTATCCTCACTTTGCTGAAAGAGAGCAGGTCTCCCAGCACCGGCTGGGCACGGATCATGAGCAACACAAGCGTGTGCACGAAGATGAGGAGGGCCCACATTCGCACGCGAAGGAAAAATGCGTGGTTCATATATCAGGAGGGAGAAAGCGCCGCGAGCAGCGAGGAAATAAGATCACTATCCTGCGAGGGAAAGACCGTGCGCAAGTCCAGACGCAATACGTTGGCCTCAACATAACCAGCCACCGGAAATCTGTTTGTGCGCATCCTCAGGGCCAGTTCACCTACACTCAGCGAATGCGGTCGGATATCCAGGGTCACGCTGGCCAGTTGGCCATTCGGCATGGTCCCTCCGCCCGTTCTGCTCTGACCTTTACCTATGAACACCTCTGCCCCCACCCCGGTAAGCGCTGCACATACTGCTGCCGCCCGCTTCGCAAGCGTCTCTAGCGGTGTGGCCATCATCTCCAGCAACGGCAGGGCCGTCCCCCCCATGTCGCCGGCGTTGTGCAGGTATTCGACTGCCGTTTCCTGCAATGCTGTCAGGACCATCTTGTCGCAGCGCATGGCCCGGAAAAGCGGATCCGCCTTCACCCTGCCAATCAAGCCAGCACTGCCGCAGATGATCCCGGCCTGTGGACCTCCAAAAAGCTTGTCCCCGCTGAAGCATACCAGATCCGCTCCGGCTGCCAGAATTTCCTGAGGGGTAGGCTCGTGCTCCAGTGTCCCCATGGCGGACGTGTCTATCACCGCGCCACTTCCAAGATCTTCCACGAGCGGTATATTGCGCTCGCGGGCCAGCCCGGCCAACTCCGCAGTGCCAGGCTCACCGACAAACCCCTCCATCGTGAAATTTGAGCGGTGCACCCGCAGCAGCATACCGGTATGCGGGCCTATCGCCCGGCGGTAGTCATCAAGGTTAGTTTTGTTAGTCGCTCCCACCTCCCGCAGCACCGCTCCGCTGGTCTCCATGATTTCCGGCACCCTGAAGCCGCCACCGATTTCCACCAGCTGCCCCCGCGAAATCAGCACCTCCCTGCGGTCACCGCACGCCAGCGCCCGCAGTATCAGGACCAGAGCGGCAGCGCAATTGTTAGTAACCGCTGCCGACTCAGCCCCGGCTAGCAATGCCAGGCACTCCTCAACAAAGGCCCCGCGCTTCGCCCGTTCCCCGCTCTCCCGGTCAAACTCCAGAGAACTGTAACCGGACGCTGTCAGCGCTACCATCCGCGCTGCTCCCGCACTCAGCGGCGCACGCCCTAGGTTCGTATGAATCATCACCCCGGTCGCATTGATCACAGGTTTGATCATCGA
>JAYVJI010000573.1:0-2499 GCA_043769435.1 Verrucomicrobiota bacterium | reverse complement strand
CAAAGAACCCACGGTCGTGTGGAACTCCGATGGTAATACCCTTTTTGTCGTCGCGACGCGGCAGCAGCACCAGATGGTGGGAGCCTACCTTGCGACGCTTGATACTCCGCAGCCTCTCATCGCGGTGGAGTTCAAATTCGTCGAGACCACCATGGATCCGAAGAATCAGATGGGCATTGACTGGTCCGGCACGCTTGATGGCGGTTACCCGCTGAACCTCACGGGCCTCGATACCACCCTGGATCTGAACAACCTCAGCGCCACCCAGTGGCCCAGCGCTGCCATTCTTTCGCCTGGCGACTTGAATGTGAAGCTCAACTTCCTTCTCAAGGACCGCCAGACCAGCACGGTCAGCTACCCCCGCGTCCTGACGCTGAACAACCGTTCCGTCAACATGCGCAGCGTCGTCAACTTCCCCGTGCTTGCCTCCAGCAGCAGCGTTTCGGCCGGCACTGGCACCAGCACCAGCAGCGTCGCATTCATGCCCATCGGCACTACGGTGAATATCCTGCCCAAGCAGATGGGCGACAACGATGTCCTCATGCAGACAAAGATCGTCGTGGCCAATGTCATCGGCAGCGAAGTCATTGACGGCAACACCTACCCTGTGCCCAGCAGCCGCGTTTATACCTCCCCGCTGAAGGTCAAATCCGGCTACACCGTCGCCATCGCCGGTCTGGACGAAGCCACCGATACCCGCTCCGGCACTGGCATGCCCGTCCTGAGCCGCATCCCCGTCCTCGGCTGGGCCTTCAAGAACCGCTATAAGGATCGCACGCATAAGAACCTGATGATCTTCATCACTCCCACGATCATTATGCCCAATGGTCGGGGCGTCGCTGAGACTCCCATATCCGAAGTGCCCCGCTACTACGACGATCAGCCGCATGATGCTCCCTGCTTCCGTCCCAACGGCGAACTCGTCGGCGGCCCGGCCGCTCTGGGAACCGCCATCCTCTGGGCCGACCGTGAAGAGCGTCGCCTCCGCGTCATCTGTCAGGAAGGCCGCGGCGTTAAAGCTATCGCCCAGCAAATCTCAGACCTCAACGACTCCACCCGCCGGCTCCAGTCCTACGCCAGAGCCGTCGCCGCCCAAAACCCCGCAGCCGCCGAAACGATTTCTCTCCGAATCTACAACCTCGATCAAATCAGCCGCCGGACCGCCACATTGAAGAAGACCTACTTCAAGAATAGCGTGGCCACTCCGGGAATCTGAGCCCGCCGCTGATCGAGAATCCCCTGTCCCGCAGTCGCCCGTTTCCTCTCAAAGGGAGCGGGCGACTTTCGTTTCGGAGATGGCGTGGAGCACGTTCATCGTCGGACACCAGGGGTGCCGCGTCCTGCGCTCCTGGCAGCGGCTGTCAGGGAGATGCGCACTGCGGCGGTGAAGCTGGAGGCCAGTTCCAGTTCCTCCGCTCTATCGTGTTTGAGGTCGTGCATTTGCGCCATGAGGGCCGACTCCCGAAGCGCCCCGGCGGCGTAGTTTTGAAAGGCCCGCAGCAGGGAGTCGCATTCGGCGGACTTTGGAAGCGGGCCTCCGCTGCTGAGGGTTTCGAGAAACGTGTGGATGATCTCCTCCGCCATGACGACGAGGGCGGCGGGGCTCTGGTGTTTGTGATCGTAGGCGGTGCAGAGTTCAGACTGACAGATGGCCCGGGGCGCCGTGCGGTAGAGGCTGTGCAGCATCCTCACTTCAAATCCCCAGCCAGGATCAAACTGCTGCCGTGCCAGCAACTCCCGGGTGATGCAGAGTTCGCCGGAGAGAGGATAACGGAAGCCCCGGAGGAAGGCGGGGAAATGCTGGCCGGGAAAAACCTCGCACCACGCGCGCAGCAGTGGCTGGAAAAGTAGTCGGAAAACGCGACCGTGGAGAGCGGCAGCCGCGCGCGCGTAGTAGCCCTTACATGCGAGGATGCCTGCGTCGGGATGCAGCACCGGCCAGCAAAGTCTCGCCAGAAAATCACGGGTGTAGGTGCGGATGTCGCAGTCGTGAATGGCTACAGCAAAGATGTCCGGTCGTTTCACCAGCAGGCTTGCGATGTCGCGAATGTTGCGGCCTTTGCCTGGAGCCACCGCGCTGGTGTCGTGGTGCACCAGTATCATATCCTGGGTGATGGCCTTGAATTTGGCCGTCGCTTCCCGGTGCTGTTTTTCATCCGCGCCATCGAGTCCAACGATGACGTACGAAATCCAGGGGAGGGCGGCGACGGTGGCGATGATGCGGGTGAGCGCCGGGCTTTCGAGATCGCGTGCATGGCAGGGCAGCAACAGGGCCAGAGGACGTTTCAGGGACCACGCCGTGAGATCGGCACGGAGACGCTTGGCGTCCTCCTGGAGCAGAGGCAGCGTGAGAATGGATCCGGTCTGGAGAAAGTCGGGCATGGGAGCGGGAAGGGTCACTAATCCTAAAAGGGAAAGTGATCTACTGGTCAAATCGTCGTAAGTGACGTAGTTGTAAGGCCATGAACGCAGTTCTGGCCCCGCTTTCCACTCACCCTG
>JAYVJI010000572.1:0-2499 GCA_043769435.1 Verrucomicrobiota bacterium | reverse complement strand
CTGACGTGCTCAGCCAAATCGGCTGATGTGAAATCTTTCGCTGAACGGCTGCTGCGGTTGCTTGCCAAAAAGTATCAACCTGTGCGGGCGGCCCCTCTCGAAGGAATCGCGCAATGTGAGAATAGCAGGCAAGATTGCGAGCCATCGGGCACGGGGCCACTAGCGTGGCGTCACCGCTAAGGTTAGGAAAGCTTATCACACTCCTCGTTGGGTTTGCTTCGAAGTGCGTCGCAAATGGCTGCGGATCAGCCACAAGATTACGTAATGCAGGTGCGTTCACCAGAACACACTGGAATGTGTCTTTCAGGGTAGAAATCGTCAGTGCTGGCATCTCGAAGAAAAATGCATCATCTCCGGAATCACAGAGCGATTGGGTAAAGAATAAACGGAACGATGCGTCAGTTCTCCACAGGCGCAATACATCTCGCAAGCTCAAGTCTGCGTCTCCCCGAATGGAGAGAAGGGTCGTGTCACTGTGCAAAGAACTTTCTAAAACGGTCCAATAGTCTGACATTATCTGAATTTGCTGTAAGGAATTCTAGGAATTCAAAAATCTGGAAAAACCGCCCCCGGAGTGGGAACGAACCCTAACAAATAGAGCCCTAATTTCAGGGCCTCAGGAAGTGGAATCTCCCCTCCATTCACATATCGCGAATTTTCCATGTATTGATGACATTTTTCCGGTTGTCCTTTCAGGTATGCAGTTGCTGCCGCAACTGTCAAGACTTCAGTGAGACGCATGTCATCTTCCTTAATCCAAATGTAATATATAGAAGGATCGGTGATAGCGTCATCTAGCTTTTGAAAATCACCCCGCATACAAGCATTCATCAGCGTGAACTGACGAATTAATTTTTCTTTTTGTTCAGGGACTACAAAAACTAGTTGTTTTTCAAAATATTGATCCTGCTCGAAAGCGAAAGGCCGGGAATACGACTCAATCGGTCCACGCAAAATTTTTAGCCCCTTCCAGAGATGGGGGTTAGCTATGTTTCGCTGCCACCATGTAAAATTTGCTTTGAGGAATTTGCGGCACCGAATCACTTCACCTCTGCTATAAGCAAGTGCTAAGCAACACCAATCGGTAATGATCCAATTCGACCCCAAATGCCCGATCACCCCAATGTTTGGAACAATGAAGGCTTCTACACGCCTTAGAGTCTGGAGGATATAGCGGGATGCATCCATTTTTAAACGAGGCTTGGTGTCAATTTAGCGTAGTTCCTAGTGCTTCATGCGCAACGATACGGATCATCTCTCTAAGCGAATCAGGGACTTCATTTCCGGGGTATGCCCGATTCAATTGACCCGACCTCCATATCAGATTTAATCGTCCTCCGATGTTCTCGACAGCAAAACCAAGCAGATGGGAATCATCGACTTTAAATCGGTCTGCTACTACTCGATGCGTGCCATTTCTATTCAACAATCCAAGAAGTGCAAAATTTAAGTTAGGATTCCGTGGATCAGCTGTCATCGAAAAGCCAACAAGTCCGGTGCGGATATCGACCACTCCCGCAAGCCCAACTCCGTTATTAACCGCCGTCGGGGACTGTAATCTTGCCGCCATCCCGGAGAACATTCCTTTAAACGAGAGAAGGCGTTTTAGTGCAATAACTCCACCCAAATTGAATGTGTTCCACGTGGCCCTTCCCGCCTCTCCATTATGAACGTTATCTACGATTCTCGACACCTGTGTCAGTGCCCCTAACCCGCCAACGGCATAGGCTCCGAGCTTTGCGATACCTCCTCTGGAGATCAAGCCTCGAATAAATGGACCGCCGTAGGCACCTCCTAAAGCACCCATCGCAATATTCCAAACTAATCCGGAACCGCTTTCACCGTTTATAAGCCCATCTACTAACCCATAGACGCTGCCCACGGCCATCCGAGCGAGGACGAACTTGATGGATAGTGAAGTCATGGCTTCTGCCATCGTAAAATTCCCGCTTGGATCCCAGCCCATGACGGGGTCGCTGTTGGCGTAGAGGTATTTGTGAAGGGTGGCGGGGGTTCCGGGGTCGCCTTCGTAGGTGTCTTGGGTCCAGAACCTTCCGGTTTCGGGGTTTAAATACCTTGCTCGTTGGTTGTAGAGGCGGAGGTCGGGGTCGTATTGTTCGCCTCTATACAGGTAATTGTTTTCGGTGGTTCCGGTTTGGGCGATGAGGATGCCGTAGGCATCGTATGCGTAGGTATCGGTGATTTCGCCGGTGGCGTCGGACAAGGCGCGGACGTGGCCGCCTCCGTCGTAGAGGAAGTAGCTTAGGTTCCATGCGCCGGGCGCTGGGCTCGCGGTTAGGCGGTGTGGATTCAGTCGCCGCCTCACGGCTCCTTCACCCGCAAGGGGCTGCTCTATCGAGCAGTCTGTCTCGGCTCCCGCCAGTCGCTCCGGCTGGCTGATGAGGTCATGGCCGTAGGCGTAGACGGCGGTGAGGTTGGTTGCGGCCGCTTCGGTGGTGTGTTCTTCGATGACTTGGGCGTAGCCGGTGGGGTTTTGGG
>JAYVJI010000571.1:0-6036 GCA_043769435.1 Verrucomicrobiota bacterium | reverse complement strand
TAGTGATCAAGCTCGTGCCCGTCCTGAAGATCCCCGCACCTGAAGGCTCTGAATTTCGTGGTGAGGGCCTGAGTGTCCGCATGGTGGCAAACGTGCAGGCAATACAGCCCGGCCAGCCATTTCAGGCTGGCCTCTATATCCGGCACGCCCCGGGATATCATACTTATTGGAGCAACCCGGGACTCGCCGGCGTGCCCACCAGCTTGCGCTGGGATTTGCCAGAGGGATGGACCACAGGCGCTATCCAGTGGCCTTCCCCCGCCAGGGTGAAAATGGCGGAAGTCAACACCTACGGCTACGAGCATGATGTCCTGCTGATAGTTGCCATCACCCCTCCGGCCACGCTGCCCGTCTCAGAGGTAACGCTCTCCGCCGCTGCGGGCTGGATGTGTTGCGCACGGACCTGCCATCCCGGGCAGTCTCCGCTGAGCCTTACTCTGCCAGTCACGACTGCGGCGGAACCAATCATCGACCCGGCATGGGCTCCAGTCTTCACAGCCACCGCGACGGACATCCCCGCGGAGCTTTCGGGCTGGACTTTCACTGCCACCAGGAACGACAAAACAGTGACCCTGACAGGAGTGCCGGTGCCCCCCCTGAGCACACCGGAAGCACCTCAGTTTTTCAGCAATGATGGTTTCATATGCTCACATCATGAGCAAAAGTGGCAGACTGACGGAGCTGGTTTTACCTGCACCCTGCCGATCAGCGACTATGCTCCCGCAGGCGTCACCACCCTAACGGGTTTACTTTGCGGAAAGGGAAAGTGGAATCCCTCCATGACCACTACCTGCGCCCGCATCAGCATTCCACTTCCCTGATGTTGATCCCAGATCCCAGATCACTGATGATGCGCGGGATACCGGCCCGGCTCAAACTTCAGTGGCTTTTCGCTGGCTCCTCGCAGCCTTCGCTTTAGCCCGCTCAGCTTCGTTCAACTGACCGTCCTTATCCTCGTCGAAGCGCTCGAGGAGCCGGCTCTTTACGGCACGGATCTTCTCACCGGCAGCCTGTTTGGCAGCGGCGCGTTCTCCTTTGTCCAGTTTCCCGTCCTTGTTAGTGTCTGCGGCTGGCTTCACTTGCCGCAGCCGGGCTTTCATGGCATCGCGCGCTTTTGATTTCTCTTCATCAGACAGCTTCCCATCCTTGTCTGAGTCAAATTCCTCAAGAACGCGGGGGCTTGGGTTTTCGAGAACCTTCGCACGCGCTTCTTTTACTTTGCGCACCGTTTCCAGTTTCGCCTTTCCTGCCAGAGCGTCCGTCAGTTCCGCTTCATTGAGCTTGCCGTCTCCATCCTTATCAAAACGCTGAATAACAGCTGCTGGTGTCATCCGGCTAGGGGCGGCTTGCGCCATGGCACAGAGGCTCAAAAACGGGATCATAGAGATTGTTATTACGCGTGTTTTCATATAGTGAATGTGGAATGTGGTTTGAATTGGCGGGCGGTGAGCACCGGAAGAGTACCCACCGGAAATATGGACAAACGGCGGCCCCAGCCAGTTACACTCGATTTCAGAAAATCAATCATCCCCCGCCAAGCCAGAAAAGTCATCCGGTGTTTTACCACAGACTTTTCCGGGACTTGTTGCGCGGCTGCTTTTCCGGCCCCTGCCTGCTGCTGTTCGCGATGACATAGAAGGCCGTTCCCACTATCAATAGCACAGTGCCCGCCTTTGATGCAGCCGGCCTTTCCAGCAGGATACCAGCTAGTATCCACACGGAAAAAAGCAGATAGATTCCCGTCGTAAACGGGTGGCCCCATGCCCGGTACGGCCGCTCCAGTTCAGGTGCTTTCCTGCGCAGAACAAACACACCTGTCACCGCCAGTATTCCCGCAAGCTGGAGCAAATAACTGGTCGTCGAAATGATCTGCTCCACAGTTCCCAGACAAGCCAGCACACACGCCAATAAGCCTTGAAGCAAAATCGAGCCGACGGGAACTCCTCCCTGGTTTTTGTGCGCCAAAAACGAAAGTATGGGATAATCTTCCCCCATTTTTTGCGTCACTCGCGGCCCCGCCCACATCATCGCGCTCACGCTGCTGACCAGCCCGAGACCGATCAACAGGCTGACGACAGCTCCACCGGACTGACCAAAAATATACTCAGCAGAGATCGCGGCTACTCCTTCCTGATTCGCCAGGGCAGAGATCGGCGCCGCATTCAGCATCGCAGCATTCAGCCCTACGTAGAGCAGGGTCACCAGGGCCGTGCCGGTGAAGAGCGCCCTCGGCAGATTCCGCTGCGGCCGCTCGACTTCCCCGGCCACATAGCACGCACTGTTCCAGCCACTGTAGGCATAGACCACATACATCAGGCTGATGGCAAAAGAGGTTTGCATGATGAGCGCGCCATCCCCCACAGCCGGCAGAAAACTAACCTGCTGACGCTCCGGTAAGAGAAAGCCGCACATAGCCATGGCCGCGATGAGTGTGACCTTTGCAGCGGTCGCCCAGAGTTGAAACTTTCCTGAGAAGGAAACACTGATCAGGTGGACACCGGTGAGACAAACGATGAGCCCGACAGCCAGCGCCGGAGCCAGCAGAGTGGGGTCGGCCCCTGCTATAACGCATAGCGTGTGGCCAAAGACCAGCGCCGCCGCCGCCACGGGAGCTGGAAACCCCACGGTAAAAGAAACCCATCCGCTCAGGAATCCCACCAGCGGATGATAGATGCGCGACAGCAAGGTGTACTCCCCTCCACTTCCCGGCAGTGCCGTGCTCAGTTCTGCATAGGCTGCCGCTCCGCAAAAGGCCAGCACGCCCCCGAGGAACCACAACAGCATCACAGGAAAACCGGATGGAATGGCCCCGACCTGAAACCCCAGCGAAGTAAAAACACCCGTGCCAATCATGCTGCCCGCAACGATGGCGACAGCAGAAGACAAAGGAACGGTGCGCCTGGGTGCTGGAGACTCCGGTAAAGACAAGGTGCTCTGGTGCCCGCCACTGCCACCGCACGCAACCCCGCAAAAACCAAGCCACGAAGAACCCCGGAAAACCCGGCGGGTGTATAATTGATTGCAAGTCCCATCACCGGCATCATGATGAGCGCCTTTTACCCAACGAAAATGTCTCACGATCCAGCACTCCTCACCTCCCTCGCAGCCAGAGCCGGCACTCCATTCTGGCTATATGATGCCGCCATCCTTCGGCAGCGCATTGCCGACATCCGCACCCTGACAGATGCGCCGCATCTTCAGGCCAGGTTTGCCATGAAAGCCTGCCCGGCGACTGCGGTGCTCAGGGAAATGGCGAACGCCGGCATCTGGATAGACGCGGTCAGTGGGAATGAAGTGCTGCGCGCACTGCACGCCGGACATGCGGGCGGGCAGGAGCCACCGGTTATCTGCCTGACCGCAGATGTCTTTCGGGACAATGCCCTCGACGTCATCCACGAGCATGGCGTCCTCCCTAACATAGGCAGCCCCGGCCAGATAGCCAACCTCGCAGCGGCAGGCTACTCAGGCAAAATCTCCCTGCGGGTGAATCCTGGATTCGGGCATGGCCATGTGAATTCCTGCGACACCGGCGGCCCCAGCTCCAAGCACGGCATCTGGCACTCTGCTCTCCAGGCCACCATCACCGCCGCCCATGCTGCCGGGATGAAGATCGTGATGCTCCACGCCCACATCGGCAGCGGACCGCAGTTTGATGAACTCATCACCAATCTGACAAAACTAACAGATCAGTTCGCCTTGGAGATCCCCCGCCTTCCAGACTTGGAAGCCATCAGCCTCGGCGGCGGCATCCCCCACAATTACCGCGATGCCTCAGCCACCGTTCCCCTGGCACGCCTGAAGGAACTGCTGATCACCGCCCAGCAGAAAGTCAGTGCTGTGGCCGGCCGGCCGCTCCGCCTTGAAATTGAGCCGGGCCGATACTATGTGGCCCCCGCCTGCACGCTGGTCACACGCGTCACGGATGTGAAGCGCACAGAGGACAACGAAAAAGGCGATGGCGCCACATTTGCCATGGTGGATGCAGGATTTGTCGACCTCGTGCGGCCAGCTATGTACGGTTCATGGCACGGCATCACCGTTGTCGGACGTCCGGCCGGCGCGCCACTGACTCCGGTAGTCGTGGCCGGACCACTTTGTGAAAGCGGTGATGTGTTTACCCGGGATGACAAGGAGCTCATCCAACCCCGCTCCCTGCCTCTCCCTGTCGCCGGAGATTTGCTGACACTTCAGGATGCCGGCGCCTACGGCTACGCCATGAGCAGCAACTACAATTCCATAGGCCGCGCGCCCCAGCTCTGGCTGGAGCCGGACGGGCGCCTCATCCAGATCTCCCGCCGCGAAACATTGGCAGATATTCTGAAATCAGAAACAGCAACAGAACTCGCCTGACGGGGCTCAACGGGCTCGCCGAACGCGCAGCAGCTCGAGTGACAAATGAAGTGCGGCTATCGTAGTTGGTTGGAGACTCGTCTCGGAGCGACGAGCCACGACCGAACCCTTATCTATCTAGGTGCATGGCTGAATTTTTCAGAAATTTGCAGGGACATGGTGTATATTTACCGGACCATGCCGGACCCGCATTACTCTCCAACAATTTTAGACCGTCCCTCCCGGCGGGTGGAATGCGGTGTATGTGGCTGGATGGAAAACGCCAGCGAGCCATCATGCCGCAGTTGCGGTTCGGGATTGGGCGGCGCGATTCCGGCTTCTGTCAGACCCATCCGGCCACCGGAGCCATCAGTTAGGCAATCAGGGCTGGGAAACAACCGGCCGGCCGCTTTCGACCGCATGACGATTGCGCAATCGCCAGCGAACAACATGTGGGAGACGCTTTTATTGCTGTTTAAGTCTTCTGTGATTCGGTGGCTCTGTGCGGCCGTGGCAGCATTCATTTATTTCACCGGCAAAGGTGAAATAACTCACCCACCAGGGGTCACTATCAAGGAGCCGCCAGTGCAGGGTCCTGTCCCTTCGGGGAAGAAGGAGTGGACCTACAAGGGGTGGACGTTTATCCCTCTCGCCAGTTACAGCGTCAAAGCCAGGGTCATCCATGCCGAACGTTACCGGCACGATCCAACCTCTGAGATTTCACCTGTGGATCTCGGAGTCGCATGGGGGGCGATGTCCGATCAGGCGGTGGTGGACAAATGCCGCTTTTCCAATAGCGGCAGATTCCTCCACTGGCGCAGCAAAGCCGCAGGATTCGACTGGGACGCGATGGGGCCGTTAATGGGCAACATGCATGTTATACCAGCCAATGAATCTGTTAGAGACCGGCTATTGGACCTTGTGAAGGGCAGTGTATTCTCAGCCAGCGGTTACCTTGTCCAAGTCCAGCGGGACGGCATGAAGCCCTGGACGAGTTCCCTCACCCGGGACGACACCGGAGGTGGGGCCTGCGAGATTATGTGGGTGGATAGCATCAGGGAGTTGCAGTGAACTTGAGTTGCCCCTTATCGGCTTCCACCTGGATGGAGGAACCGGGGCCGAATTTTCCAGCCAGCAGTTCCATACTGAGCGGATCAAGTAGGCGCCGTTGCACTGCACGCTTCAAGGGACGGGCTCCGTAGACGGGGTCATAGCCCTCATCGGCTATCAATTGTGTCGCTGCGGGAGTGATCTCCAGGGTGATATCCTGCTTAGCCAACCGCTCGCACACCCGGCGTAATTGGATGCGCACTATCGCATCCAGCTGTTCCGTTCCCAGGCTGTCGAAGATGATGGTTTCGTCGATTCTGTTGAGGAACTCCGGACGGAAATGCTCCCTGAGTGCTTCCGTGACCATGGCTTCCCGCTGTTCTTTGATAGTGGCCTCGAGAATGTGACGGCTGCCAATGTTGCTGGTCATGATCAGCAGCGTGTTTTTGAAGTCCACCGTCCTTCCCTGCCCATCCGTGATGCGGCCATCATCAAGGACCTGGAGCAGCACATTGAATACATCAGGATGCGCCTTTTCGATCTCGTCAAAAAGCACGACTGAATATGGCCGCCGCCGAACAGCTTCCGTCAACTGTCCGCCTTCCTCATAGCCGATGTAACCCGGAGGAGCACCGATCATGCGGGCGACGGCGTGTT
>JAYVJI010000570.1:0-2503 GCA_043769435.1 Verrucomicrobiota bacterium | reverse complement strand
CCTCTCTGGCGATGAGCCAGTTACTGACCGCGAGGACGGCGAGGATGGCGGTGGTATCTACCAGCAGGTGACGGACGCTGCGCGGCGAGGCGGACATGGCGGAATGTGTTAGTATAAAATCAGAAAGAGACGCGCATGAGGGCGGTCGCGGTGAGTATATCATCGGCACGGTTGCCGGCGTTGCCACTGCTGGAATAGTCGAGTCCAAGAGTAAACGTCGCATTTTTATTGATGAATGCCTCCAGACCGGCGCCGGCCCGGATCTCCGCCTGCCGGTTTTCAAATTCATAGGCCCCGCCACCGTAAACATAGACACTGAGCCGTGGGTTGATGAGCTTGCTTGCTGTCAGGATGAGACCGTGGCGGTTGATGCGCTCGTCAATGAGGGAGGCCCCGGGATCTTCACCGTCCTCACGCCGCTGCACTGGGAACCTGCGGTTGAGGAACGAAGTGTCCAGCCGGTGGCGGCGGAAGTATTGCATCTCCGCAAAATAATTGACCGCCAGCTCCGGGGATTTGGAGCGTTCCTCTAGGAGAGTATAGCCGAGATTGAAGTCGATATCGATACCGCTGCCCAGCGTGTTGCGCTCCACTTCCACCCTTCTCCAGCCTACGGTGCCGTCCAGATACCAGCGGTCTGAGAGACGCCGGTGTACATTGAAGGAGACCCGGTCTTGCGTGCCGCCCATCGCCAACAAATGCAGGCTGTCATTCGCCGACTCATTGGCCCGGAATTTCAGTTCCCAGCCCGCTCCCGGCATTTCATAACGCCCTACGCTCGCTCCGTAGGTCACGCCCTGCGATCCTCCACCGGCAGCCACTTCCCCGAAAAACCCGCCGTCCACGATCCGCCGCCATGCCGCCTCGATCTGGTAGCGGTCCTCGTCCTTTTGGGTGATCAACCGCTGCGCACCCAGCCCGATCTCCTCCCACAAGCCGCGGAGAAAAACCACGCTTCTGCCGCCATTGATCGGGCCCGTGCTGGCTTCCATCTCGCTGCTCCATAGCGAGCCCTCTGCGCCGCGGCTGTATTCCATGCGGTTCACCACCGCAGGCCGCACCCGCGCCAGCATTTCCCTGCCAGCACGCGCTGCCTCATACTGGGCCTGAATGCCATAGCGCGGCTCGACTTCGACTTTGCGGTATTCCGCCGCTGCCGGCCCCCAAGCACCGGTGTTGGCCATGGCTTCCGCCAGTTCCGGACGCGAGGGGAAAAAACTGCCACCCGGATATTTCTTATCGCGCACGGCCACTAGTAGTTCCCTTGCTTCCCTGTAACGGCGCTGCTGCGTCAGGATGCCCGCCCGCAGCGCCATCACATCCGGATGAGCCGCCCACGGCTTCAACTCAGCCAGCAAGCGATTGAGTGCTGCGCGGTCCTTTGTGCGCATGGCATGTTCCGCAGCGGTGATACGGCGGTCTCTCTCCAGTTCCTGCAACCGGGCGGCAGCATCCCGCTTTTGCTCTGCAGGAAACCGTTTATCCGCGAGCACCACCCCATACGAAACGATAGCGTCCTCAAACATTTTCGATTCATAAAAGGCATCCCCCAGTGCCAGCTGATGCGGAAAAAAATCCTCGAAGTCCACCTTCAGCACCATGAGGTAATTGACCGCTTCCCGCGGCCGACCCAGCATCCCCAGCGCCGCAGCCTTCAGCGCCACAGCATCCGGGTCCCCCGGCTGCTGCTGCAGGAGCGCTTCCGCAGTCTTGAGCGCCATCCCGGCATTCCTGCCCGCCAGTTGCCCCTCGCCCTGGCGCATCAGGCTGTCGATCAGCATCATGCGCACCGTTTTCTTCGCATCAGCCCGGCTTTCCGCACTCTCCGCAGTGGTATTGATGATCACCTTGAAAGCCTTTCGCGCCTCATCCATCCGTCCTGCCTCAAAGAGCGCGTAGGCCAGATCCTGCTGGTAGCGAAATGGCCGGTCCCGGTAGCGCTCCGTCTTCAGTTTGGTCAACACTTTCACCGCCTCCGCGTGCCGGCCCATTAGGATGAGATTCGTCGCCGACAGAGCTTCCGGATCGTCTGGAAACTGCGCCGCCGCCGATAGAGATCTGTATAGCTCCATGGCCCGGGTGTTACGGGGATCACGCCGCAGGATCTCTCTGATCAACGGCTCCGCCATGCGTCGATTGTTCAGCCTGGCGTATCCTTCCAGCAATTCCTCGAGTTGTGGCGTTTCCATAGATCCCATCATTCTCAGAATCTTCATTTCCTTCCCGCTGTGGGGAGTGGCATTCGATTCCTCCGTAGCCACCTCCGCGCGGCGAACCGTCGGAGCCGCAGCCAATCCAAGCGGGAAAGTTACCGTAACGACAGGCAAAAATAGACTTGGAATAAATTTCATAAACGACTCGGGTGCTGATAACTACTAAAATAAACGAAAATAGTGTAAATTATCGGAAATAACAATCAATTATGGAAATAATACCAGAAGTGCGCGTTTTGTCGAGCGATTTTTGCAGATGTAGCAAGAAACGAGTCCGGTTGCAGCCCGTG
>JAYVJI010000569.1:0-2885 GCA_043769435.1 Verrucomicrobiota bacterium | reverse complement strand
GGCTGGCGGGCGACATGGAAGGGCGAAGGAGGCGGCGTCCTTCTCAATCAGTGCCCCCATAATCTGGACCTCTTCCAGTGGCTCTTCGGCATGCCCGGCGAGGTCACCGGCTTTGCCCAGTTTGGACGCTATCATGATATTGAAGTGGAGGACGATGTGACCGCCTACTTCCGCTATGCGAACGGCACCCACGCTACCTTCATCACCAGCACAGGGGAAGCCCCCGGGCGAAACCTCCTTCAGATAACCGGCGAGCGCGGCCTTCTTTGCCTTGAGGGCCGGAAGCTGACATATCACCGGAACCGCACGTCTATGAGTGAGTTCAGCGCGGAGTCTGCTGCTGGCTTTGCCAAACCCGAATGCTGGGCCATTGACCTTCCTGTGCCTGAGGGCAGCGCCAGCCACAATGAAGTGCTCCAGAATTTCACCAATGCTATACTCAAGGGAGAATGCCTCGTGGCCCCGGCCGCGGAAGGGATGAACAGCATCGAGCTTGCCAACTCCATCCTGCTTTCCTCATGGGAAGGACGCCCCGTTTCGCTGCCCATGGACGGCAGCATCTATGAACACCAGCTGAAGGAGCGGATCCGCACTTCAACCCATGTAAAAAAGCCGCCCAATCCCGGAAAAATAAGCGTGGACGATTTCGCGAAGTCATTCAAGTAAGTCCGGCCGCTGGCAGAAATCCGCTTTCGATTTCCACCTTAGGGACCCGGCCATAATTAAACAGCAATAAATCCCAATTTACGCACAGCCGTAATTTTCGAAATTGTCAGGCGTATATCGGTGAGCCACCTACATCCACTGATGATCAAAACAACTTGTCTTTTTCCAGCTTTGGTCCTGACCCTTGCGCCCCCGGCGTATGGAGAAATTGTGTTCAATCGCGATGTCCGCCCGGTCTTATCAGAGAACTGCATGGCGTGCCACGGAGCGGACCCGGCCTCGCGGAAAGCAGGGCTGAGGCTGGACACCGAGGGGGGATTTTTTGAAGCCACGGACAAACGCGGGCCCACAGTGATCCCCGGTAAACCGGATGAGAGCCCGCTCTACCAGCGCATCACCAGCAGCGATCCGGATGAGGTGATGCCGCCGCCGGATTCACACAAGGCATTGAAGCCGGAGCAGAAGGAGATCCTCCGGCAGTGGATCCAGCAGGGTGCGGTCTGGCAGCCGCACTGGGCGTTTTTGAAACCCGCCAGACCAGAATTGCCTCAGCTCACATCAGCGGAGTTTGCGCTGCGTAACCCCATCGACACGCTAGTGCTGGCCAAGCTCCAAGAAAGGGGCCTGACCCCTGCCCCGGAAGCAGACCGGGCTACGCTGGCGCGCCGCCTAGCTCTCGACCTGACAGGGCTGCTGCCGGAGCCAGATGAGGTCGCAGCTTTTGTTAGCGATCCGTCCCCTGATTTCTACAGCCACTATGTTGAGCGGCTCCTGTCGTCGCCCCGCTATGGAGAAAACCGCGCCCGGGCATGGCTGGATGCGGCCCGCTATGCAGACACCCACGGACTCCATTTTGACAACTACCGGGAAATGTGGCCATACCGTGACTGGGTGGTCCGGGCCTTCAATGCCAACCTGCCATTTGATCAATTTGTCACAGAACAACTCGCAGGCGATCTCCTGCCAAATCCCACCCTTGATCAACGCATCGCCACGGGATTCCAGAGGTGCAATATCACGACCAATGAGGGAGGCACCATCGTGGAGGAAAACCTAGCGAACTATGCCCGGGACCGGGTGGAGACCACCTCCTGGGTTTTTCTTGGCCTCACAGCCAACTGCGCCGTCTGCCATGATCATAAGTTTGATCCCATCACGACCAAAGACTTTTACTCGATGGCTGCCTTCTTCCGCAATACGACTCAGGGAGGGTTGGATGGTAATAACAAAGAAGGAGCCTCAGCCAATATAGTGGTGCCACAACCCGGCACTGACATGGCCAGATGGCAGGCATTGCCAGCAGAGATAACCGCTGCTGAACAGAAGCTAACAGCGCGGCGAACGGAAGCCGCAGACGATTTCAAAAGCTGGATCACCGCCGTCAAAGCGCCGGACCTGGGCGCTGGCGTCAGTGACGAGGGCCTCGTCGCCTATGCCCCGCTGACCGAAGGCGCCGGGGATGAAATAGCTGCTGTCTGCAGCCAGCCGATGAAAATCAAGGCCCCCGGAAAATTACTTTGGCAGCCGGACGGAAAAACAGGTCCCGCCCCTGTTATTTCTGCGGCCTCTACATTCGACCTTGGGAATCAAGGGAACTTTGAGCGGAATGAGACCTTCAGCTATGGGGCATGGGTGAAGGCACCGGGAGGCAATGCCTTTTCAACCATCATGGCCCGGATGGATGAGGACCGCATCTATCAAGGCTGGGATTTGTTCCAGCACGGCGGGGAATTCGCTGTACACATCGTCAATAAATGGCCGGACAATGCCCTCAAGGTAGTCAGCACCGGAAACGCTCTCAAGCCGGGCGAGTGGCAGCACGTTTTCGTGACCTATGACGGGTCCTCCAAGGCAGGCGGCATCCGGATATTTGTTAACGGGGAACAGGCCAAACTCACGGTCCAGGAAGACCGGCTGAGCGACAGCATCAAGACCGCCGTGAATCTCCGCATCGGGCAGCGAAGCAAGGGTCAGGTTTTTGAGGGCGGCAGCATCCAGGAAGTGCGTGTCTACAGCCGAAGGCTCACCGCTGAAGAGGTGCAGTCGCTATACAGGACTGGCCCCCTGCGGGCTATGCTGGCAGTGGACCCGGACAAGCGAACATCAGAGCAGCGAGAGGCGCTTTTTGATTATTACCTGACCGCAGTGGATGCCCCATGGCAGGCGATCAAAACTGCCACAGCCGCCTTGAATGAGGAATTGGCGGCGATCCGCAAACG
>JAYVJI010000568.1:0-2415 GCA_043769435.1 Verrucomicrobiota bacterium | reverse complement strand
GCAGCGGGCCAGCGCCTCCTGCCCCGCGCCGAAAGGATCCTCCATGATATGAGTTCCGCCTACAAGGAGGTTCAGGCGGCCCAGGCCTGGGGCAGAGGCGAGCTGCGTGTCTGCGCCCCGGCCTCCATCTGCCGGTATGTGCTGCCTCCGGCGCTGTGTGAATTCAGGGAGAGCTTCCCTGACTGCATCGTGAGCGTGCAGGCATCCGATACACCGGGAGCGCATCAGCAGGTGCAGGATGGCAGCGCGGATCTTGCTATTGGCGTGGAGAGTGGGGAGAGCAGGAGCATGAATACGGATTTGTTGTTCAAAGATGAAATGTTCCTCTACGTTAACCCGCACCATCCACTGGCGAAGCGCACACGGACTCAAAAGTGGCCCACCAGCGGAAGATTCATTCTTTACAGCCTGAGCAGTGTTAGTGGGCGGCAGACACTCGAACGGCTGCGCAGTGAAGGCGTCAAACCATCGCAGATCATGGAAATAGGCAGTCAGGAGGCCATACTTGAAATGACGCGCATCGGCATCGGAGCCGCGGTGATTTCTAATTGGGTGGCGCGTCAGGATGAATCCCGCGGGCTCGTGCAGCGGGTGCCCGGCGTGGCAGCCATGCTGGAACGGACCTGGTCCGCATGGTGGAGGGAAGGGGAGGACATGCCGGTGACAACCCAAGTCATGCTGGGCCTCATCAAGGACGTCTGCAGGGACCTGAATCCAGGCCACAGCGTGGCGGCTGGTTGATGCAGGGACGCACAGCTGTTTGGAGCGCAGTGGCAAAGCGCACCGGCGACGCTCCCGCTATGCGCTGTGCTCAAGTCCAACCTCGTCACTTGCGCGATGTCACAACATACATTGCCTGTATCCCACCATGAAACTTATCTGCATCGCTGCCGTCCCGTTCTTACCCAGCTCGCTGCACGCAGCGCCAGTCACTTCTGCGGAATCGTCACTGGCTGGCTGGTTGTGCGTCGGGGCGGCCGCAGCGGAGGAGGATGGGGAGGCTGAGGGCGCTGAGGAGTGCGGAGGCGAGGGCGAGGCCGCTGACGAGTCCCAGGGAGGCGAGGCCGGGGATGCTGGCGTTTGCGAGGGAGAGGAATCCCACGCTGGTGGTGAGGCCACAGCCAAGGAGGGCGCGTCCAGTGGTGCTGAGGACGATGCGGGCATCTCCGCCGTGGCGCTGCAGGGCGTGGACCATGTGGATGCTGTAGTCGATGCCGGCACCGAGGGCGAGGAGAATGGCGCCGCCATTCATGATGTTCCACTCTAGGCCAAAGAGGCGCATCAGGCCTAGCAGTGCGGCCAGTCCAGTGAGCATGGTGAAGCAACAGAGGGCGACGGGTTTCCACGCCCGGAACGTGATGACGAGGACGAGAAGCACGGCGACGGCCAGGCAACTGAGCACGCGGAGGACTTCGCCGGGAATGAGGCCTTCTAGGGCAATAGCCAGCCGCTTGTCGCTGTGCAGGAGGACGCCAGGGAGCGAGGGGATTTCCGGTGCGTTGGCGAGGGTGGGATCGGTGGCGGGAGCGGTGAGGTTGCCGATGGCTAGGGAACCGGTTTCCACGGGTGGAGCAAAGCGCTGGATCACCCAGCGGACGGCTTCACTGCCGGGCTGGTCCGGGACTTTGCCGGCGGTGGCCCACGCTTGCCATTGCTGGAGGATACCGTCAGTGAGCCCGCACGCGGATTCTTCGAATCCAGCGGCCAAGATGGCGGAGCGCCACTGCGGTCCGGCTGCGGCTAGGGCGGAGAGGGCAGGGAGGTTCGCAGCGGCACGGTCAGGTCGGAACCACATGCGGGAGGGCAACCGCCAGTCTTTGACGGTTCCTTTTTCGACAGCTTTGGCGATGGTCGTTTCCAGAACTTCGAGGCGGTGGCCGGTCTCGGAGGCGTCCTTCCCTTCTACTATGATCTGGATGGAATTTTCGCGCTTTCCAAAGACGGCGGTGCAACGGTCAAGCACGTTGCGGGCGTCGCTGTTGATGAGCTGGAGCGGCTTGAGGGAGGGGTTGAAGTCCGGACGCCCCTTCCATGCTAGCATGACCAAGCCCAGCAGCAGAATGGCCGCGCCGGCCTTTGGCAGGATGTGGAGGACCGCTGGCGGAAATTGGATGGGACGGAGTTTTCCGGCACGGGCTTTCCGCCAGGCAAAGAGCCAGTCGCACAGTGGTCCCAGCATGACCGCCATGCCGATGAGGACGCCGGTGCCGGTGAGAATGCCGAGCTGCGCGATGCCGGGGACGCTGCACGCGGCGAGGGCACCAAAGGCGGCCGCCGTAGTGACGGAGGCGGCGGCGACTCCGCGCAGGGCCACACGGCGGACTTCTGCTGCGGATTCTGCGTTGAGGGATTCCTCGTATACAAGGATGGCATAGTCCACGGTGAGGCCCAGCAGGATGCCGACGAAGCCCACGG
>JAYVJI010000567.1:0-3702 GCA_043769435.1 Verrucomicrobiota bacterium | reverse complement strand
GCCGGAAGATCACCATCGACAGCGCTACCCTCTTCAACAAAGGGCTCGAAATGATCGAAGCACGCTGGCTCTTCGATGTGGAAATTGACCGCGTGGATGTCATCGTCCATCCCCAGAGCATCATCCACAGCATGGTTGAATTCCGCGACCACAGCGTCCTCGCTCAGCTCAGTGTGACGGACATGTGCTTCCCTATCCAGTATGCCGTCACATGGCCGGAACGCGTCGCTGGCTCACTTCCCGTTCTCGACTTCACTGCCCTCAGCCGGCTGGACTTTGAGGCCCCTAGGATCGATGACTTCCCTGCCCTCAGCCTTGCCCGGTTCGCTAGCACGGAAGGCGGGACCCTCCCGGCCGTCATGAATGCCGCCAACGAAGAGGCCGTGGAATGCTTCCTGAACGGCAACCTCCGCTTCCCCGCTATCTGGGAAACCGTCGGTGCTATCATGAGCCGCCATCAGAACTGCCTGCATCCCTCGCTGGACGACATCCTTGCCGCCGAAGCCTGGGCACGCCGTGAGGCCCGCACTTTGCTCAGCGCCCCGGACGCTGAATAAGGCACTGAAACGCCTCATTCTCAGGCCGCCGCAGACTGCCTTCCGTCTCACTGCTACCCGGATAAATAAACTCCTGCTGCGTGATGCAGCACGTGGCCTCCAACCCCGCCGCCCGGCCCCATTCCTCCAGATCCGTGAAATTCACATCCACAGTGACATCACACCGGCCCATGCAGGCGTAGAGTTCCCCTGCTGACAGGCGCTGGTGATGGAGATACCCGCGGACTGTTCCCCCAGGACGGCGATAGTAAACTTCCGCCGGAGCGCCTCCATAATCAATCGTCAACATCGCCCCGGCCTTCCACTCCCGGCACCATTCATACATCCAGTCCCTATAACTGAGGAGCACTTCAACCCGCTGCCCTTTAGCCCAGGAAAGCCGGCACGCCGATCCCAGCAGATCATCAGAGCATGCCCGCAGCGTCTCCGCGATCCCGCCTGCCACTGTCAACTCCAGCCACACCTCCCGCCAGTGCTCACCATCCCACTCCAGCAGCGTCGCCGGAAACGCATCCACCAGCTCATTGGAGAAAATGAGGGCTTCCCCGCCACACTCCGCCAGCGCCTCCTGCATCCCTGCAAACCACCGGACCCCCCGCCTGCGGCGCAGCGTTTGCTCCTGCTCCCGCCTCAATACCGGCGAGCGCTCCACCAGACAGGAACGCAGCCCCCAGCGTCCGCCAAAGCCCAACGAATCCAGCACACGGTCATGCATCACTCCCGCCCCCGGACCACACTCGATGAGCGGCAGCTTTCGTCCAGCCTTCGCCCATTCCGTGCGGATCCAGCGTGCGACCGCCGCAGGTAAATCCTGGCTCAGCGTCGCGCTGGTCGAAAAATCCCCGCGCCTGCCCACAGAGCGCACCTGCGCTGTATAGTAACCCCTCTGCGGGTCATACAGCGCCGCCGCCATCCAATCCCGCCACGCAGCCGCGCCACCGTTCTTTTCCAGAAAAGCTCGCCACACCGCAGGACCTGAAACCGATGCCATAGCGCGCTGCCATGACGCAGGACACCGCCTGCCGCCACCGTTATTGCCGGAATCGGCGGAATCGGAAAAGGCGGCCCGGCGCTTTGCTCCTTTGACGGCGCACATACAGGCATCACGCTAACAGCATGCCACTGTATCTGCTACTCCCGCTCGGCGCAGCCATTCTCTACACGCTTTCATCCCTCTACTTCAAGCGGGCCTATCAGGAAGGCGCCGGATCCCTCGAGACCTTTCACTGGTCAAACGTCATCAGCGCCCCACTCACCGCACCCATCTTCTTTCTGAATCCAGCCCCTTTTCCCCTAACAGATCTCTGGCAGCCCGCCCTCACCTCAGCCATCATCTTCCTCGCCGCATGGAGCACCTTCGCTGCTATCAAACACGGTGACGTCAGCATGGTCACACCCATCCTCGGGTGCAAAGTAGTCTTCGTGGCCCTTTGCACGGCCCTCTTCACCGCAGTGCACCTCCCGCTGCCACTGTGGATCGCCGCGCTTTTCACCACCGCTGGCGTCTTCATCACCGGATATCCGGAAATGAAGTCCGGCAAAGGCAGCAGCATCGCTATTCTACAATGCCTCAGCGCCGCTGCATTCTTTGGCCTCTCAGATGTCCTGCTCCATCACTGGGCTAATGGTAATACCATCTTCCTCGGCCTCATTCCCTGCTTCGTCGCGCTCTACTCTCTCCTGCTCATACCACTGACAGCACCAGACACCTGGCGCCGCCATTCCAGCCGACCATGGGTCCTCCGCGGCACCATCCTCCTCTGCCTTCAAGGTGCCGCCATGGGCGTGGCCCTGACATTTTTTGACCCCACCCGCGTGAACATATGCTACAGCACCCGGGGCCTCTGGAGCCTCATCATCGTCTGGCTTTTCGGAGCCCGCTTCGGCAACACCGAGCGGCACAGCGCCGGTCCGCGCACCATGCTCTGGCGACTCGCCGGCACCGTCAGCATCCTCGCCGGCGTCGTCCTCGCCGTCACGCATTGAGCCACTCCATCAGGCCATCAGGCCCCGGCGCTACTGTTTCACCGGCTGCAGCAGGGCGGCTATGGCCGCCTCCTTTTGCGCGATGAGCGGATCAAACTGAGGGATCTCCGCCCCATTATTTCCCTGCTCATGCTTCCGTGAGCCAAACAGATAGATCTCATTTTGTGGCCGCCACCTGTGAAAAAACAGCCGGTGCTTTTCCACCACCGCAGCCCGGACCTTGCCCGCCGTTTCCACATCCATAGCCGGCAGCGAAAGATTCAGCGCCTTCAGAAAAGAAGGCACCGCTTTTTGATAGTCAGCATCAGTCCATGTCACCCCGTTAACACTCACGGGCACAAACCCTGCGGCAGACGTCCACGGCACGAAGGAATGCCCCTGCGCCTGCGCCCACTCCTGCATCGCCTGCTCCAGAGCCAGCAGCCGCGCCGCGTGCCCCTCCAACGCCGCGTGCGGCCCCACCGGAGGCGGCGACATGATCACCATCCTCGCCCCGCATGACTCCCGGATCAGGACCGTCAGCCTATCCAGCGCCGCTAGAAAATCCGCGTGCCCGGCCTTCCCTTTGAACGCATCCACAGCCCCGTAGCTCATTATCAACAGCGTCGGCTTCAGCTCCGCCAGCTGAGCGCGCAGCCGGTCCATGCCCTCCTGTGGAGGCCCGAAATACGAGCGGCTCTCACAACGCGGAGTGTCCCCGCTCCAACCCATATTCCGCGTCCGGATCCCCTGCCCCGCCAGTGCCATCGTCAGAGCGGACTCCAGATACCCCTCCTGGCCGTCCCTCTCAAAAAACGTATCTCCCAGCAGCACCACCAGATCATTCCGCTGAAACAAATGCGGTCTGAAAGCCCCTGCCTCCGGCGAGGGGATAGCCGTCCCCTGAGCCGCAACCGGCAAAGCGACACCAGATAGTGAAAGTGAAAGTGAGACCAAAAGCGAAAACCGAGGGAAAATCATACCTGAAATTCAACTGACAGCATTCCCATGAAAGCGCGCACATCGAACGCATGCGCGGACACACTTCACAGTCCCGGCGCACACCCACCAGAACGGACATTGCTCGCAGTGGCCTTGATCTGCATCAAACCTAAAAACGTGAGTTGAACCCCGAAAAATCGCTCAACCCCTACGCCAGTGAGCCTTTACGGCAGGCTGC
>JAYVJI010000566.1:0-3329 GCA_043769435.1 Verrucomicrobiota bacterium | reverse complement strand
CAATCCGTCACGCGTCTCGCTGCTCACCGGACTGCGGCCAACCACGAGCGGTGTGCTGAATAACTCTGGTAACTTTCGCAAAACGCACCCGGAGTTGGTCTCTCTGCCGCAGTTTTTCAAAGACAATGGCTACACGACCGTCGGGAATGGAAAAATTTACCATGGGGGCATCGATGACGCGAAATCGTGGTCGGATTCTAGCCCGCCGCAAGGTGGACCAAAGCCTCCGGGGCCCATCTACTTGCCCAATCCCAATGGTCAGCCCACCACAGCCCGGACTGGGCCGGAGACGGCACAGATGAAACGCTCTGACAGCCGCGCCATTCTAGCCGGAGACGGCGAAGCTCACTCTGACTACCGCACCACCGAGGCTGCTATACTGGCGCTCCAGCGGCTCAAGGATCAGCCGTTTTTCCTCACCTGCGGTCTGCTAAAACCCCATGCGGAACTCGCGGCACCGCAGCGCTTCTACGACCTCTATCCGCCGGAGAAAATCACCTTGCCAGACGACTTCGCCGCCTATCCCACGCCGCCAAAAGGATTTCCTGCTGCGGCCCTCACTCAGCAGAACATAGATCTGTTCTGGAATCGCGAGGCCACCGCCACGGAGGCAAAACTCATGATCCAGGCTTACCGGGCCAGCGTTAGTTGGATGGATTGGAACGTGGGTCGGCTAATGAAAGCGCTGGATGACTCCGGCTTGAGAGAAAAGACCATCGTCGTGCTCTGGGGCGATCACGGCTATCACCTCGGCGAGATGGGCAAGTGGTCGAAGCACAGCAGCCTCTTCGACCTCGGCACCCGTGTGCCACTGCTCATCTCCGCACCAGGCGCCAAAGGAAACAGCAAGGCTTCACCGCGGGTGGTCGAATCGTTGGATCTCTATCCCACCCTCGCATCGCTCTGCGGATTGAAAGCGCCAGAGCACGTGGAAGGCCGTGACATCAGCCCATTGCTTGAGAACCCTGCCGCACCGTGGGATCATCCGGCCGTCAGCGTTGCGGGAACACAGAATCAACTTCATCGCGCCATCCGTACCGAGCGCTGGCGCTACATTGATTGGTCGGGCCCGCAGGGCGGCAAGGCGCTCATTGATGAGCAAAACGATCCTCGTGAGCGCACGAATCTCATTGATGATCCAAAGCACGCGGAGACCGTAAAGCAGCTCCACGAACAGCTCGATTCGCTAGCTCCCATCCCCATTTCGCAAGCAATTGAAGGCGCTCGCCAAGGCGATTGGCTCATCACTAGCCACGAAGTCATCAAAGGCCGCACGCAGCAGGTGAATGGCAACATCATCATCCGGGACGGCGGCAAGCTCACACTGGAAGACGCCACGCTGGAAGTGCTCGGAAAATTTTCCCGCCAGCACCAGATCAAGCTGGAGGATAAGGGCACACTCGTCACCACGCGGGCCACGCTTGGCGGCACGGAAAACAAGGGCGGTGCTCCGGTGCATACCGTTATCCTGCTGAACGGCGGAGCATGGGAGGCGACCGACACGACTGTTCAATACAGCTACGGAGTGAACTGTGCTTATGACAAACCTTCGCGCCTCCACGCCGTGCGGCTCAAGGCAGGGCCGCGACCGGATGCGGTGATTGTGTCAGGGCAGGCGGACGTCAGTCTCATCGACTCCAGCTTTCCGCTAGCCATCAGCGTCTATGCAAAAGAAGGCGGCAAAGCTAGGTTGGACCTCCCAGTGAAATTGCCAATCACCCGCACCTTCGATGCCACCAACTTGCCCGGCGTGAGCTACAAGCTAAGGTTGGAGCGATTCACCGTTCCCGACCACTGGTTCGTTTTCGTCTTCGACATCAACCAAGACCGCCCTCCGCTGGAACTTGAATTTGGCGACTGCCCGAAAGTCCTCGCGTCTCTGCTTGGCCACAACATTCAGAGCCAACTCACGCTCAGCAGCGATCTGGCCACGCCAGTGACCTACGGAAATCTCACCATGAAGCGTGCCGACGGTGCCACGCCCAACATTAACATGTGGAACGTGTACGCTGGGGGTGAAAAGTCCGACGTGACCATCAAAGGTCGCGGCCATATTGCCGAACTGATGCACGGCGGTGGGAAGATGACAATTCTCGGCGAGGGCGACCGCGCGCTCAGTCTCGGCTGCACCACGCTGGATTTAAATAACAACGCCCACCTCCATCTCAACAACGTCCACCTCGGCCGACCTTTGAACTGGCAGGAGGACAAATCAAAAGGCGAAGCGAGCATCAACGGCACTGCCCGGCTCACCGGGGAAAACATTGGCATCCGCAATGTGACGTTCCATACCCGGCAGCAGGGGAGCGTGAGTCTGAAGGATGTCACCCCTGCCAGTACGCACGATGTTCAAGCAGAGGGCGGGAAAGTGGACGTCGTGAAGCTCCCCGCTACTAGCACCTCACCATAACAACTATGAAATCACTTTTTGCACTCCTCTGCACTCTCCTCGCCATCGGCGGCTCCGTCACTGCTGTGGAAAAGCCTAACATCATCGTCATCCTTGTGGATGACATGGGCTGGTCCGACATCGGATGCTACGGCAGCGAGATTCCAACGCCAAATTTGGATGCTCTCGCCAAGGGTGGGGTGCGGTTCACTCAGTTTTACAACACAGGCCGCTGCTGCCCCACGCGTGCGTCTCTGTTGACGGGGCTTTATCCGCACCAGGCTGGCGTGGGGCACATGACCGCTGACAGCGGCGTGCCCGGATACCGCGGGCGGATCAATGACAACGCCGCCACCATCGCAGAGCACTTGAAGTCGGCGGGATACTTTACCGCCATGACCGGAAAATGGCACGTCGGTCAGAATCACGGAGTCACGCCATGGGGCCGCGGATTCGAGCGCAACCTTACGGCTGCAGCAGGCGGATTCTACCTGCTTGGCAGTGACAGGGCTCAACTTTTTCTGAATGGGACCGCCGTGAAGGAAGGCGATGCGCAATTGCCCAAGGATTGGTATTCCACCGATCTTTGGACCTCGTTTGGCCTGAAATTCATTGATGAAGCACGGAGCGCGAAAAAACCTTTCTTTCTCTATCTCGCGCACAACGCACCGCATTTCCCGCTGCAGGCTCCGGCGGAGGACATTGCAAAATTTCGCGGCAAATACAAGGCCGGCTGGGATGCGCTGAGACTGGAACGCCATCGCCATCAGATGGAAACAGGGATGGTGGACAAGGCATGGACGCCAGCGCCACGGCCCGCTGAAATCAAGGCATGGGACGCGCTGACTGATGCAGCGAAAGACCGCTTCGATCATCTCATGGCCGTCTATGCCGCCACGATGGCTCGCATGGACAAGGCCATCGGCGATCTCACGGCTGG
>JAYVJI010000565.1:0-4619 GCA_043769435.1 Verrucomicrobiota bacterium | reverse complement strand
CTTAAAGTAAGCCAACGCCTTGTCTTCGCTAACCACGCCCGGATCTGCCACCAGTTCATTTCCCGCGAATCGGAGAAACAAATAGAGCAGCGTTGCGATAAGACCAGCCGCGAAAGGCGGATTGTCAAGTTTTACCAAATTTTCAGCTTTTGTTGACTGCATAATATTCATAATATCCACAAATAAAACGATTTGTCATGCAAAATCTTGTGAAAAATGGTGACGCTGCGCGGCCAATGTGACGAAATCGTCACTTAAGAGAAAGTGAAAAACATTGCAGCGACAGGAGGAAAAAGGGTAACGTCAGCATGTGAGCGGCATTAAAAAAATCGCTCACGGGGGTTGAACGGGTTGAACGGCGGTTCGGCTGATCTACTTCAGGCTACTTTAAGGGGGGAGCCAGGAGTGCAACAGACAGCCGGGCCGCCCAGCCTCCAACCAAATAGCAGCAGGTGGATTTGGTGCAGGTTTGACTTCAAGCCATGGTTGGACGCCCTTGGGTTAGAACCTGCAAGCCAGACTTCTTTCCGGGCTACTCCGGGGGGGCTACTCGGGGGGAAACCGGGCGATCCCTCGCTTTGTCCTTTATCAGTTGCCATAAAGAAACGTCTCAACCATCTCAACCATCTCAACCGTCTCAACCGTCTCAAGCGTCTCAATTCGGGTGCGAATTGGGAAATCTGCGAGTCCCCGGTCAGGGCACTTGTGCAAACTTGCGGGTGCAGGCAGGGCTTCATGTTAAAATTCAGTGGGCTATTGCACAAAGGCGGCACCGCTGGAAGAAAGAGCTTCTCTCAAATGCCGGCAGCGACCGGATTAATTCAGCAAACTTATGAACGGAAAAACTTGTGTGTTCACTCAGTTCAGCGCTGTGGCGCTGGCAGGGCTTTTGGTATCAGCCTGTGGCAAGCAGAAAACCACGGTGATACCGCAGCGGAGTCTGATAGCAAATGAATCTGGACCGTTGCCAAAATCCGGGATGGCCAGCCGCCTCCTGAAGGAACAGTCCGCATTTCTGCGCAAGCACGCTAAGGATGCCGTGGACTGGTATCCATGGTGCCAGGAAGCCTTTGAGCGCGCAAAAAAGGAGCGCAAGCCTATCCTCCTCAGCATCGGCTATGCCAGCTGCCCGTGGTCGCAAAAGCTTCAGGAGCATGCCTTCATGGATCCAGCCATCGGTAGATTCCAAAACAAGCATTTTGTGAACATTCTCGTGGATCGGGAGGAGCGTCCGGATCTCAATAACTCCTACCTGCACTACGTCTTCTGGAAATCAAAAAAGAGCGGATGGCCAATGCATGTGTGGATGACGCCCGAAGGCCTGCCGCTCTATAACGGCATATATTTCCCGAAATTTTCTGAGGGTGCACAACCCGCTTGGAGCCTCACCCTGGAACATGTGGCTCATGAGTGGGAGAGCGATCCCGCGTATTGCGAAAAACAGGCTAAAGCCGTCGTGGATGAATACCTCACCGCCTACGCTAAACAGTGGAAAGGGCCCGACCCGGAAGGAGTAAAGGACTCCACCCTGGTGCGGGGGCTCACAGCGAACACGAAGCCTGCGGAGCAACTCACGCGCATTTTGAAAGGGCGGCGGGATGATGTGGAACAAGGGCTGCGGGAGATGCCAGCGGCCGTTATGAAGCCCATGCTGGAGGGTCTGGACATGGATGGTGCTGAAAAGCTGCTCGCCGGCATAAGCCCCGCGACGGCGGCAGAAGTGTCAGCCAAGGGACCGGAAAAATTTCGCGAATTGGCATACAGAAGAATGGCCGCAGGTTGCAGGCAACTCCTGCACCAGAAACTAGCAGCCCTCTACGACCCCGTGAATGGCGGCTTTTCCCCGCCGCCCCGATTTCTCCAACCCGCCATCCTTGAAATGATGGTGCGTTATTCAGTGACTCAGGAGGGAGTGCCCACTGACCGTCGGCGCGATGCCTTGAGCATGGTGGAGCTGACTCTGAGCCGGGCTATCCGCGGAGGGATCAGGGATCAACTGGATGGCGGCTTTCATCGCTATGTGAATGACTCCGCATGGCAACTGCCACAGTTTGAGAAAATGGGTTATGATCAGGCCTATGCCGTGCAACTGATGCTGCCTGTTTTTCAACTTACCGGAGATAAGGAGGTGGAGAGCGCGATCAAAGAATCCCTGAACTACCTGATGACGGACTTGAACCATCCGCAGGGCGGCTTTTACTCCGCGGAGGGCTCCAGCAGCATGGCAAATGCGGAAAGCCCGGAGTTGCTGGAGGGATTTTATTACCTCTGGAACATGAAGGACGTGGAAGCTGCCGCCGGCGCGGCAGCCATGCCGTTGCTGACTGCGGTTTTTGGATTGGATGAATACGGCAATCTGCCGCTAGACACTCCGGTGCGCAACAGGTTGCCCCGGATGAATCTGCTGACCATCAAGAAGACTCCGGAAGAAGTGGCGGGACAGCTCAAAATGAAGCCTGAGGAGGCACGGGCGGCCTTCACCACTGCCCGTGCTGCGCTCCTGGCCGCCCGCAGCAAGCGCCAGCGCCCCCCGCTGGATGACAAGGTGCTGACTGGATGGACAGGACTGGGCGTCAGTGCACTGGCCCAGGCCGGCTGGACCCTCAAAGATGAGGCCCTCACCGCCCGGGCCATCAAAGGCATGGAGTTCATCCTGAATCGACTGCGCACCCCGGATGGCGGGCTCATTCATACCTTCCTCGACGGCCCATCCGCTACCGCTGGCTTTGCGGAGGATTATGCCGGTGTCGTCGCAGGCCTGCTGGACCTCTATGAATGCACGGCGGATGTGAAGTGGCTGAAGGCCGCTCATGAACTGCAGGAGAAGGAAAACGCCCTGCTCTGGGACCAGGAGGATGGGGGATTCTATGACGGGCAAGAAACCCCCGGGCTTTTTCACAGGGTCAAGAGCATGGACGAGTCCACAGAACTCGCCGCGTCCACCTCCAGCACATGGAATTTGATGCGGCTCCATGCGGCTCTTGGCATTCAGGATTACAAAATGAAAACGCGCAAGGTGGTGGAACGCTATGGTCTGCTCAGGGCCGCATCGCCGGGTGCCTTTGTCAGGCTCATCAAGGTCGCGGAGTCCACCCTCCACGAGCCCGTCCAGATAGTGGTGAGCGGCCCGCCTGCCGCCACGGACCGCGCGGCAGTGCTGGACGTCCTGCGGCGGCAATACATGCCCTCCGCTACCCGGCTCCACATGGATGGCGGCGATGGGGAAAAGTTCATCACTTCTGTCTTTAAGGACTTGAAATTACCCGCCACCGGCAGCAATACCGTGGTCCACATCTGCCGAGGAGGCAAGCTGGACAAAACGCTGAGCACACCCGGGGAGTTGGACGCATGGCTCAAGAGCCAGTTCAGCCTTCCTCCCGTCAAATAGTGTTATCAAATAGACTAACCAACCACCAAACAATATTGCCATTCATGTCTTCAGGTAAATACCGCCTACAGCGCCTTTTCGGGGCCGATGGCCGCTGCTTTGATGTCGCTATCGATCACGGATTTTTCAATGAGTTCGCCTTTCTTCCCGGCATCGAGGACATCGCTGCCGCCGTGCGCACCGTGGTGGATGCCGCGCCAGACGCCATCCAGCTGACCGCCGGCCAGGCACGCCACCTCCAGCAGATCCCCGGCAGGGCAAAACCCTCCCTCGTCCTCCGCACAGACATTGCTAACATTTACGGAAAAACCCTCCCGTCCAACCCCTTCAGCCGGATGATCGAAAACGCCGCAGAGCAGGCTTGTGTGCTGGATGCGGCCTGCGTTTGCGTGAACCTTTTCCAAATCCCCGGCGCTGACTTGGTCCACGATCACTGCGTGCAGAACATCATCCGCCTGAAGGTCGAATGCGACCGGCTGGGTATGCCGATGATGATCGAGCCACTGGTCTTTCAGGCCAATGCCCAAGCTGGAGGCTACATGGTGGACGGAGATGAGAAAAAGATCATCCCACTGGTGCGTCAGGCGGTGGAACTGGGAGCAGACATCATCAAAGCCGACCCCACAGAAAAAGTGGAGCTTTACCACCTGGTGGTGCAAACTGCAGGCGGAGTGCCCGTGCTGGTGCGGGGCGGCGGACGTGTTAGCGATGAAGAGATCCTCCGCCGCACATCTGCCCTCATGGAACAGGGCGTCGCAGGAATAGTCTACGGCAGAAACATCATCCATCATCCTTCGCCCCCGGCCATCACCCGGGCACTCATGAGCATCGTTCACGACGGAGCCACTCCAGCGGCGGCGCTTGCAGGAATGAAGGCATAGGCTGCCATGCACCGGCCGCACTACGCCTGCCTTTTCGAGCGGTTTCCTTCCTTCACGCAGACCTTTGTCGCCAGGGAAGTCATGGAGCTTCAGCGGCAGGGCGCGCGGCTGCCGCTCTACTCCATCCGCAGCGTCAGCGAAGAAGCAGTCCAGCACTTTCCAGCGGAATTAATACGCTCAGTCACCGTACTCCCGGCCTTTGAAGAACTGCGCGATACCGTGAACCGAATGAAGAACACGGGCCAGCTCCATCCCTCCGCAGTGCTGACGCTGCGGGACTGGGGCTCCCGGCCAGACAAGGCCCGGGTGTATGAAGCACTGTGGGCCGGCGCTAGGCTGCGTGATGCCGG